>JBPEWX010000731.1:0-1961 GCA_052032235.1 Ilumatobacter sp.
CGCGATCAGCCCACACGAATGGCCCGCTCCGCAGCCGATGTCGAGCACCCGATGCCCGGGCCCGACGCCGGCTGCGTCGATCATGGCGCCGAACAGCGGTGCGTGGCGACGCTCCTGGCCGGCCCAACCCGCCGGCTCGGCACTCCAGAGTTCGCCCTGCTTCGTTTCCGATCCCATCGAGGTATCCGTACCACCACCGGTTCGGGCGGCCCTCCGCTCACGCTCGGGTCGCCACCCCTCACCCGGCGGCGGCCATCCGGTCGAGCATGTGGTCGAGGACCACCTCGTGCTCGTGAGCGGGGCTGAACAGGACGACGTCGGTGTCGTCGAGCACCCGGACGCTGTGCCCCGGCGGCCAGTAGAACAGCTCCCCGGCCCGGCTCGTCGTCTCCGAACCGTCGACGAACGTCACGGTCACCGCACCCGTCACCATGTAGCCCCAGTGCGGAGCGTCGCAGGCGTCGTGCGGCAACCCTTCGAGCAGCGGAGCGATGTCGGTGCCGGCACCGAGGGAGAAGTACTCCCCCGCCATCTCGTCGAACCCGGCAACGCTGCCGAACGAGCGGGCCTGCCTCGCGACGGCGCCCGGAACGTCGACCTTGCGCGGGATCGACTCACCGGGCACGGTGATCGCCCGCGACGCCAGCCGCCACGTCGCATCGACCGTACGGCCGGTGAACGCAGCCAGTTCCTCGATCGCCGACGCGTCCGGTGGTGCCGTCGTGGCGGCGCCGAACATGCCGTTCTGCCGCAGCTCGTCCGAGAGGGCGGCGCGGGCGAACGCGTCCACCTCTCGCACCAGCTCGTCGTCGATCGGGTACCGCTGCCCGGTGGCGACGGCGAGATCCCAGCCGTGCACCAATCCGTCGAACGCCACGACGCGAGCGAACGTCTCGCCCGGCATCTGACCGATCGGTGTGTCGAGCGTCCGCTCCATGGCGCCGTCACTGCGCACCCCGTCGAGCAGGTCGTCCATCGCTCGGCGGAACTCTGCGGCGGGCACCCGGCCGTACGCGGGCGGTGCCGGTTCGCTCGACGGTTCCTCCCCACGGAACAGGTGGGCGAACGCGCCGCCCAGCACCATCATGTGGTCGAGCACGTCGTGGACGGTGAACTCGTCGCACGGCGTCGGCGCGGCGAGCTGCTCGGCGGCGATCCCGTCGACGACGTCGCTCACCGCCCCCAGGATGCGGTCCAGTTGATCGATCGGTTCCATGTCGTTTCCCCTTCGGTCATGCCCGGATCGCCGGGCGTCGGCCGCCCCGGTGCGGTGCGACACTCCACAGGCGCAACAACGTTTGTCACACTGTGACAATGGATCTCGACGCCGTCAGGGAGGCGTGCGACCGAGCCGACTGGGAAACGGCACTGCGCTCGCTCGAGGCGAACGACCTCGACGACGACGCCGTCGCGCTCGAACTCCTGGCCACCGCGTCGTACGGTGCCGGCGAGTTCGAACGCGCCGTCGAGGCGTGGGAACGCGTCCACCGGCTCGAACAGTCGCGCGGCGACGCCGTGGCGGCAGCCCGTGCCGCGGCGATGATCGCCATGTTCCTGATGATGGACACCGGCATGATGTCGCCCGTGCGGGGTTGGCTGCACACCGCCGAATCGCACCTCGTCGGCCACGAGCGGACCGCCGCCCACGCATTGATCGCCATGACGCGCACCTACGAGCGCTTCATGTGCGGCGACATGGACGGCGCGCGCCGGCAGTCGACGCTGGCGATCGAACTCGGTCGTGACACGGGGGTGACACCGGCCGAGGTCATCGGACGCGTCGCCTCGGCACGGGTCCGAATCTTCGACGGCGAGGTGGAAGCCGGCCTGACCGAACTCGACGAGATCGGTGCCCTCCTGATGGCCGGAGGCGCCGACCCGCTGACGACCGGGATGATGTACTGCGAGATCATCTGCGCCGCGCAAGGACTCGGCCTGTACGAGATGGCGTGCGAGTGGAC
>JBPEWX010000732.1:0-4918 GCA_052032235.1 Ilumatobacter sp.
CGAACTCGCCGCCACGATCGAGACGCGACGCGCCGAGGTCGAGGCGGCGACGCAGTACGTCGAGCTGTACGGCCTCTACACCGAGTGCGAGGCGATCTACCAGGTCGACAATCTGCTGGCCGTCGACCGGATGCTCGACGACGTCGACCACGAGGTGTTCCAGCTCGACCCACGCATCGTCGACTGGGAGCACTACGCCACCAACATCCACCTGCCGGCGATCGTGCAGCACGCACGTGTGAAGACGACACCCGGCAAGTCGCGCTCGACCGACCGGATGGTCCGGCTCCGCAAGCAGGTGCTCGACCCCAAGCGCCACGTCGCCGCATTCGACCTCGAGAACACCCTCATCGCCTCGAACGTCGTCGAGAGCTACTCGTTCCTCGCGACGCGACGCCTGAACACACCCGAGCGGATCCGCTACGTGCTACGCACACTGTCGGAAGCGCCCGGGCTGCTGCGGATGGACCGCCGGGACCGCACCGACTTCCTGCGCCACTTCTACCGCCGGTACGAGGACGCCCCGATCGAACAGATCGAACTCGACGTGCAGGCGATGATGCACGAACTGATCCTCACCAAGAGCTTCCCCGAGGGCATGCGTCGCGTGCGCGAGCATCGCGCCGCCGGCCACCGCACGGTGCTCATCACCGGAGCGCTCGAGTTCAACGTGGCGCCGCTCAAGCCCCTGTTCGACGAGATCATCGCCGCCGAGATGACCACGACCGACGACGGCCGCTACACCGGCGAGATGAAGACGGTCCCGCCCACCGGCGAGACACGAGCCCAACTCCTCGAGGACTACTGCGCCGCCGAGGGTTTCCGCCTCGACGAGTGCGTGGCGTACGCCGACTCGTCGTCCGACCTGCCCCTGTTCGAGGCGGTCGGGTTCCCCGTCGCCGTCAACCCGGAGACCCGGCTCGCCACCATCGCCCGCAAGCGCGGCTGGCTCGTCGAGCACTGGTCGAAAGCCGAAGGTGCTCCGAAACCGCTGTTGCCGATCGGGCCCATGCTGAACGACCGTGAACGTCGCCGCCGTTTCGTGTCGAGCGGAGGCGGGCGATGAAGGCGCTCCAGATCCGGCGTTCGGCCGGCAAGTTCGGGCTCGCCCGCGTGGCATCGGCGGTCGCTCCGGCCACGTCGGCTCGCATCGGGCCGCTCGAGTACCGCACGGTGGACGATCCCGAGTGCCCCGGCGACGGTTGGCACCGCGTGAACACCCGCCTCGCCGGCATCTGCGGCTCCGACCTGTCGCTGGTCGAGGGGCACGCCTCCACCTACTTCGACGACTACGTCAGCTTCCCGTTCGTGCCCGGCCACGAGGTGGTCGGCGAACTCGACGACGGCACTCGCGTGGCGATCGAACCGGTGCTCGGCCACGAGGCCCGAGGATTCGCTCCGCCGTTCGACGGCGCCGCACCCGGCGACGGCGACGACTACGCGCATCTCGCGACGGGCCGTCTCGAACCCGGCATCCAGACCGGCTTCTGCTGCTCCACCGGCGGCGGCTGGGCGCCCTGGTTCTGGGCCCACGAGACGCAGCTGCACCGCCTCGACGACGCCGTACCCGACGAACGCGCCGTCCTGATCGAACCGATCGCCGGTGGTGTGCACGCTGCGCTGCTCGCCGCCCCCACCATCGCCGACGTCGACGACCCGATCGTGGCAGTGCTCGGCGCCGGCACGATGGGGCTCGCCGCGATCGCCGGACTCAAGCGGTACCTGCCGAACGCCCACGTGATCGTCGGCGCCCGATACCCGCACCAGATCGCGCTCGCCACGGCGCTCGGCGCCGACGAGGTGGTGCAGGCGAGCAAGCTCGACCGGGCGGTCCGCCGCGCCGCCGGCTGCCACATCATCGGTGGGGTACTCAGCTCCGGCGCCCACGTCACGATCGATGCCGTCGGCAACAGCGGCTCGATCACCGACGCACTCCGCATCACCCGGCCGCGGGGTCGGGTCGTGCTGCTCGGCATGCCGGCCGAGGTGCGCGTCGACCTGACCGGCCTGTGGCACCGCGAGACCGAACTCAAGGGCGCCTACACGTACGGCACCGAAACGCTGCCCGACGGCAGCACGGCCCGCACGTTCGATCTCGCGATCGACACCGCGAACCACTACGAGGCCGAACGACTGCTGTCGGCCACCTACCGGCTCGACGACCACGTCGATGCCCTGGCTCACGCAGCCGTTGCCGGCCGCCGTGGCGCCGTGAAGATCGCCTTCGACCTCCGAGGAGACACCTGACATGCCCCGTCCTGGATTCGTGCTCGACGTCGACAAGTCGACGCCGCCGGTGCTGTTCTGGCGCGGCGAGGGGTTCAGCCTCGAGAAGCTGCCCGCCGACCGCAGCCGCATCATCTATCCCGCCGAGCCACTCCCCGGTCTCGACGACCCCGACGGCCACATCCGCGACGCGCTCCTGAACCCGCACGACATGGAGCCGCTGCCGGCCCTGCTGCGTCCCGACATGAAGCTGACGATCTGCTTCGACGACGCCAGCCTGTCGCTGCCCAAGATGCGCCGCCCCGACATCCGCCAGCGGATCATCGAGGCCGTCCTCGACCATGCCGCCGAGGCGGGCGTCGACGACATCCACATCATCGCTGCGCTCGGCCTGCACCGCCGGATGCACGACTACGAGCTCCGCCACGTGCTCGGCGACCGCATCTTCGACGCGTTCCACCCGCGTGGCCTGCTGTACCAGCACGACGCCGAAGACCCCGACAACCTGGCCGTCCTCGGTGAGACCGACCACGGCGAGGTCCTCGAGATCAACAAGCGGGTCGCCGACAGCGACCTCGTCGTCTACGCCAACGTGAACCAGGTGGCGATGGACGGCGGGTGGAAGTCGATCACCACCGGCTTCGCCTCGTACCGCTGTCTCGCGAACCACCACACGCCGACCCACCTCCAGGAGACCAAGAGCCTGATGGGTCACCGCGACCACTCGGCGCTCCACAAGAGCATCTGGCGGCTCGGCAAGGTGCTGCGCGACAACGGTCCGAAGATCTTCCAGGTCGAGACGTCGATCAACACCAACGCCTTCCCCGACACCTTCGGCTTCCTCAGCAAGCGCGAGTGGGAATGGACCGCGAAGGACCGGGCGCTCTACCTCGCCACCGAGAAGTCGCTGAAGCGCATGCCCAACCGGGCCAAGCGCAAGATCTTCCACTCGATCGAGGCGCCGTACGAGATGACGAGCGTGCAGGCCGGTTTCACGCCGAGCGTGCACGAGATCACCCTCGAGCACGTCTACGAACAGCATCTCGTGCCGGTCGAGGGCCAGACCGACATCCTCACGATGGGCATCCCGTTCATCTGCCCGTACAACCCCGAGGGCATCATGAACCCGATCCTCGTGATGTGCATGGGGCTCGGCTACATGTTCAACATGTACCGCAACAAGCCGCTGGTCCGTGAGGGCGGTGTGATCATCATGACGCACCCCACGTACCGCGAGTTCAACCCGGTGCACCACCCGAGCTACATCGACTTCTTCGACGAGGTGCTCGCCGACACCACCGACCCGGTGGTCATGGCCGAGAAGTACGAGCAGAAGTACGCCGAGGACGAGTGGTACAAGCACCTGTACCGCACCGGCAACGCCTACCACGGCGTGCACCCGTTCTACGCCTGGTACTGGGGCGCACACGGCCAGCAGTGGGCCGGCAAGGTCATCATCGTCGGCGGCGACGCCCCGACCGTGCGCCGCCTCGGCTTCACGCCGGCGAGCACGATGGACGACGCCTACGAGATCGCCACCGACGTCGTCGGCCGCTCCCCCAGCATCTCCCACCTCCACGTCCCCGGCGTCCTGGTCGCCGACGTCCAGTGATCGGGCGCTGATCCGTCGTGGAACTGCCGAAGCGATACCTCCGAGCCGGGCAACGGTTCGCCGGACGGGCCGAGAACGCCGCCCGCAAGGCCGCGATGCCGTTGCGGTCGTACGGGTTCCCGTACCGCGCCCCGAACGTGCCGAAAGGCGTCGAGGTGCCCGAGGAGCCGTCGAAGCTGGGCGCCGACTACGACACCGAGTGGGCGCGGCGTCCGTTGGCACGCGCGGCGCGCGGCGTGATCACCGAGGGGCCGTTGCGGCTCCTCATCGGTGGCGTCGCGATGCCGGAGATCACCGGGCTCGACCGCCTCGACTCGTTGACCAAACTCGACGAACCACCGCCGGTCATCTTCGCCCCGAACCACCACAGCCACCTCGACACCGGGCTCATGATCAGCGCGATCCCTCGCTGCTGGCGTCGTGAACTCGTCGTGGCGGCAGCGGCCGACTACTTCTTCGACTCGCACTGGAAGGCGGCCATGTCGGCGCTCGCGCTGAATGCGATCCCGATCGACCGTGAGGTCACGAGCCGCAAGTCGAGCGACATGTTCCGCGACCTGATCGCCGATGGCCACAGCCTGTTGATCTACCCCGAGGGCGGGCGTTCCCCCGACGGGTGGGGTCAGGAGTTCAAGGGCGGTGCCGCGTACCTGTCGGCCCGCACCGGTGCGCCGGTCGTGCCGGTGTTCATCGACGGGACGGGGGCGATCTACGGCAAGGGCATGAAGCGCCCGAAGCCGGGGCGCACCAAGGTCGTGTTCGGCGCGCCGCTGCGCCAGGCCGACGACGAGAACACGCGACGCTTCAACAGCCGGATCGAGGCCGCCGTGACGCGCCTCGGCGACGAGGCGCTGACCGACTACTGGACCGCCACCAAGCGGGCCGCGCAGGGCACCAACCCGGCGCTCACCGGCCCCGAGTACAACGGCTGGCGCCGGCAGTGGGAGCTGGGCGAACGCCGCAAGCTCGGTGCCGCCGGCCTCCGCCGGCGCCAGAAGCGAGTCTGGCCCGACCTCGGCTGACCCCACCGGGCACCCCCACCGAAGATCTCGGCGGCTCCGGTCCAACATCCCGGACCCA
>JBPEWX010000733.1:0-3700 GCA_052032235.1 Ilumatobacter sp.
GGCGAGGGCGGCCGCCGGCCCGTGCACCTGATCGACCGCAATCGCCCGGTTCAGCGCGACGAGGGCGGTCGGGTGCCCCAGGAGGAGCGCGTCGTAGAGCCGGAGTACCGCCGCCCAGTCGGTGGCCTCGAACGTGGCCGCGGTCGCGTGCAGTGCGGCGATCGCCGCCTGGAACTGGAACGGCCCGCCCCGGTGGAACGAGTGCGCTCTCGCCAGTTCGGCGAGCCCGCGGGCGATCATCGGCTGGTCCCATGTCGACCGGTCCTGGTCGGCGAGCAGGATCGGGCTCCCGTGATCGTCGAGCCGGCTGGGACGGCGGGCGTCGTTCAGCAGCAGGAGCGCATGGAGCCCGGCGACCTCGGGATCGTCGGGCACCAGGGTGCTCAGGAGCTGGGCCAGCCAGATCGCCTCCTCGCACAGGTCGCCTCGAATCAGCGCGGTGTCGGTTGCGCTCGCGTGCCCTTCGGTGAAGATCGACGCGATCACCTCGCACACTGCGCCCACCCGACCCTCGAGCGTCTCGACGGTCGGTGGTTCGAACGGGATTCGTGCGGCCCGGACCTTCGTCTTGGCCCGGGTGAGTCGCCGCGTCATCGTCGCCTCGGAGACGAGGAAGGCACGAGCGATCTGTGGCGTCGACAGACCGGCGACGATCCGGAGGGTCAGCGCGACCTGTGCATCGAGGGCGAGCGCCGGATGGCAGCATCCGACCATCAGGGCGAGCTGGTCGTCGAATGCCCGCTCGCCGTCGAGGTCGAGCGACTCGACCGTCGCCGTCGCCGCTGCCAACACCGGCAGGCGGTCCTCGAACCGGCGATGTCGGCGGATCTGGTCGATCGCCTTGCGCCGGCCGGTCGTGACGAGCCAGGCGCCCGGGCGGTCGGGCACACCCTCGGCGGGCCACCGGACCGATGCCTCGACGAAGGCGTCTTGGGCGGCGTCCTCGGCGATGGTGAGATCGCCGACGTCGCGCACGAGCGTCGCCACGAGGCGTGGCCACTCCGTGCGGAAGACGTCGGCGGTACTCATCGGTCGAGATCGTCCGGTCGCCTGACGACGATCAGCCGTCGAACTCCATGACCGGTCGGACCTCGACCGTGCCGAAGTGGGCGTTCGGGATGCGGGCCGCCCAGTCGAGCGCAGCGTCGAGGTCGGCGACGTCGATCAGGTAGAAGCCGCCGATCACCTCTTTCGACTCGATGAACGGCCCGTCGGTGACCAGGCGTTGCCCGTCGCGGACCTTGACGGTGCTGGCGGTCTCGACCCCGGCGAGCGCCTCGCCACCCACCAACGCGCCGGCGGCGACGAGCGCCTCGGTGTAGGCGGCCCACTCGGCCATGTAGGGGCCGAATGCGTCGCTGCCGTATTCGGGTTCGTCGGCGGGGTCGCTGGCGAGGATGAGCATGTACTTCATGTCGTGACGTCCTTTGTCTCGATGCTTGTGGTGGATTGTCACAGAGACGACGAACGGCCGACCCCGTTCCGGACAGGTGCGTCGAGATTTCTTCGAGACCCACCCGACGACGTGTCACCAGCGAACGGGTCGACCGCCTTCGATCACCGACCCGGACTCGATCACCGCGATCGTCACCACGACCGAGTCGGCGGCGACGCCGGCGACGTCCGCGAGGGCTCGAGCCAGCCCGCACGCCAACCGTTCGACCTCGTCGTCACCCCACAACGACGGCAGCGCCAACGACGCCGTGACGGCGTAGCGCTTCCCGCCCTGGCCGCCTGACAGCACGTTGACGGTCATCTCGTCGTCGGCGACATCCGACGCGTCCGACCACGCCTCGACCACGCGGTCGGCGTCGATCGGGCCGACGTCGCTCCGCACGAAACATGTGGCGATCGGCATCCGCCGATCATCGCACGTCGGGAGCGTGCGGTCAGCCGAGGGCGAGACCGAACGCGAAGGTGAGGCCGAAGACCAGCTGGGTCCGGCCGGTCCCGCCGAGCACCGGGATCAGCTGCGGGCCGGTCGCGCCGCCGAGCACTTGGTTGACCGGGCCGATCGACGCCGGGATGCCGAGCAGGCCGAGCAGCGCCCACGGACGGTCGACGGCGCTGACGACGACGCACGCGAAGGTCAGCGCGATCAACAGCGCGTAGAACCAGCGGGTCCGCTGGTCGCCCAGCCGAACCGCCAGCGTCCGCTTGCCGGCGTCGGTGTCGGTCGGGATGTCGCGCAGGTTGTTGACGACCAGGAGGGCGCAGGCGATCAAGCCGACGCCGGTCGACGCAGGCCACGTCACCCACGGCACCTCCTCGATCGCCACGTAGGTGGTGCCGGCCGTGGCGACCAGCCCGAAGAACACGAACACGAAGACCTCGCCCAGCCCGAGATAGCCGTAGGGCTTCGGGCCGCCCGTGTATCCCCACGCGGCGAGGATCGCGGCGACGCCGACGAGGACGAGCCACCACGATGTGGCGATGGCGAGCGCGAGTCCGGCGACCGCGGCCAGTCCGAACGACAGCAGGGCCGCCTTCTTGACCGCCGACGGCGACGCCGTCCCGGTCGCGACCAGCCGCATCGGGCCGACCCGCACGTCGTCGGTGCCGCGCACTCCGTCGCTGTAGTCGTTGGCGTAGTTCACGCCGATCTGGAGCAGGAGCGACACGATGAGCGCCGCGGCCACGCGCCACCACACGACGCCGTCACCGAACGACTCGCCGAGACCGGCGGCGACGCCGGCGCCGACGGCGACGGGGACGACGGCGGCGGGCAGGGTGCGCGGGCGGGCACCGGCGACCCAGTCGGACAGGGTCGGGGTGGGCGTGTTCTCGGCGGTCGACATGCGTCGGTCATGATGGATGCATGAGCGAACTCTGGCAACTCGGCGCCCTCGAACTGGCCGAGAAGATCCGGTCGGGCGAGACCACGAGTCGTGCCGTCGTCGAGGCCCATCTGGCCCGCGTCGACGCCGTCAACGGCGAGCTGAACGCGATCGTCCGCCGCCTCGACGACGAGGCGCTGGCCGCCGCCGACGAGGCCGACGCCGCCGTCGGTCGGGGTGACGAACTCGGCCCGTTCCACGGCGTGCCGATCACGGTCAAGGAGAACATCGACTGCGCCGGCACCCCGACGACCCAGGGACTCCCCGCCCTCGCCGAAGCGGTCGCGCCGATCGACGCCCCGACCGTCGCCCGCATGCGTGCCGCCGGTGCGATCCCGTTCGCACGCACGAACTTGCCCGACCTCGGCCTCCGCGTCCACACCCACTCGACGCTGCACGGCCTCACCCGGAACCCGCACCACCCAGGCCGCACCGCGGGCGGCTCGAGCGGTGGCGAGGCGTCGGCGATCGCCTCCGGCATGAGCCCGCTCGGACTCGGCAACGACATCGGCGGCTCGCTCCGCAACCCGGCCCACTGCTGCGGCATCGCATCGATCAAGCCCACGGTCGGCGCCGTGCCGATGGCGACGGTCATCCCGCCGCAGGACCAGCTCTTGAGCTCGCAGCAGATGCTGGTCGAGGGCCCGATGGCTCGGAGCGTCGCCGATGTGCGAGCCGCGTTCGAGGTGGTCGCCGGACCGAGCCTGCGTGACCCGCGATCGGTCCCGGCGACGTTCACCGAACTCGCGGACGGCGAGCGCCTCACCGTCGCCGTCCTCGCCGACCCGCCCGGCGGCGACACCCACCCGGAGATCGCAGCGGCGGTCCGTGCTGCGGCCGACATCCTGGCCGATGCCGGCCAC
>JBPEWX010000734.1:0-2866 GCA_052032235.1 Ilumatobacter sp.
GGTGATCGACGATGCCGACGACCATGAAGAGGGCCGCCTTGAACGCGCCGTGGGCGAGCAGGACGGTGATGCCGGCCTGAGCGAGTTCGTACTCGCCCATGCCGAACAGCAGCATCATGAAGCCGAGCTGGCTGACGGTGCCGTAGGCCAGGAGCAGTTTGAGGTCGTGCTGACGCAGCGCTCGCCAACCGCCGACGATCATCGTGATCGACGACACGACGAGGATCAGGTTGCGCCAGGTACCCGTCTCGGCGAGCACCGGTGACAGCCGGGCCACGAGGTAGACGCCGGCCTTGACCATGGTGGCGGCGTGGAGATAGGTGCTGATCGGTGTCGGCGCGACCATGGCGCCGGGCAACCAGCCGGCGAACGGGATCTGCGCCGACTTCGTCATCGCGCCGAGCAGGATCAAGATGACGGCGGCGGTGATGACGCCGCTGTCGCCGACGGAGAGGTCGACGAGCTCGCTGATCAGGTAGGTGCCGGTCGACTGGCCGAGCAGGATGATGCCGGCGAGCAGGGCGAGCCCGCCCGCCCCGGTGATGATGACGGCCATCAGCGCGGAGTCGCGGGCCTTCGGGTTCTCGTCGTCGTTGCCGATGAGCAGGTAGGACGTGATCGACGTCAGCTCCCAGAAGACGAACAGCGCCATCAGGTGATCGGACAGGACGACGCCGAGCATCGCCCCGGCGAACAGGGTCAGGAGGCCGGCGAGCCGGGCGGTCCCGGGTTTCGGATGGCTGAAGTAGCCGACCGCGTAGGTGCAGACGAGCAGCCCGATGCCCGATACCAGCGACACCATCACGACGCTCATGGCGTCCATGCGCAGGACGATGTTCAGGCCGAGCTGCGGAATCCAGCCGAACTCCTCGGTGACCGGCTCGCCGTCGATGGCCGCGGCGAACTCGGTTCCGAGCACCGCGAGCGTGATCGCAGGGACGACGCCGGCGATCGCGAACGCCCACCGGCCGAGACGGTCACCGGCGACGATCAGCGCGATGCCGACGACTGCGTGGAGGGTGAGGACGAAGATCAGCACGATGGGAACGAAGCAGGCGGGATCACTCGCCGAACCGGGGCGAGTATACCGAGCGGCCCGGTTCGGGCCGGGTGGTCAGCCCAGTCGGACGTTGGTGGCTCGCTGGGCCGCCTCGACCTTGACCTGTTGGAAGAAGTCGTTGCCCTTGTCGTCGACCACGATGAACGCCGGGAAGTCCTCGACCTCGATCTTCCAGACGGCCTCCATGCCGAGTTCGGGATACTCGAGCACCTCGACCTGCTTGATGTTGTCGAGCGCGAGGCGGGCGGCCGGGCCACCGATCGAGCCGAGGTAGAAACCACCGTGGGCGTTGCACGCGTCGGTGACCTGCTGGCTGCGGTTGCCCTTGGCGAGCATGATCATCGAGCCGCCGGCGGCCTGGAACTGCTCGACGTAGGCGTCCATCCGGCCCGCCGTGGTGGGGCCGAACGAGCCCGAGGCGTAGCCCTCGGGGGTCTTGGCCGGGCCGGCGTAGTAGACGCAGTGGTCCTGCAGGTATTGCGGCATCGGCTCGCCGGCGTCGAGGCGTTCCTTGATCTTGGCGTGCGCGATGTCGCGAGCGACGACCATCGGGCCGGTGAGCATCACGCGCGTCTTGACCGGGTACTTCGACAGCTCGGCGCGGATGTCGCTCATGGGCCGGTTGAGGTCGATGTGCACCACGTCGCTGCCGTCGAGGTCGTCGTGGGTGACGTCGGGCAGGAAGCGGGCCGGGTCGGTCTCGAGCTGTTCGAGGAAGACGCCTTCGCGGGTGATCTTGCCGAGCGCCTGCCGGTCGGCCGAGCACGACACGGCGATGCCGACGGGGCAGCTGGCGCCGTGGCGCGGGAGTCGGATGATGCGCACGTCGTGGCAGAAGTACTTGCCGCCGAACTGGGCGCCGATCCCGGTCGTCTGCGCGAGTTCGAGGACCTTCTGCTCGAGGTCGAGGTCGCGGAAGCCGTGGCCGAGCTCCGAACCCTCCGTCGGGAGGGTGTCGAGGTAGCGGGCGGAGGCGAGCTTGGCGGTTTCGACGGCGAACTCGGCCGAGGTGCCGCCGATGACGATCGCCAGGTGGTACGGCGGGCAGGCGGCGGTGCCGAGCGTCTGGATCTTCTCGAAGATCCACGGCAGCAGCGTGGCCTCGTTGAGCAGGGCTTTCGTCTCCTGGAACAGGTAGCTCTTGTTCGCCGAGCCACCGCCTTTCGCCATGAACAGGAACTTGTACTCGTCGCCGTCGATCGCCGAGATCTTGATCTCGCCCGGCAGGTTCGTGCCGGTGTTCTTCTCGTCGTACATGGTGAGCGGCGCCATCTGGCTGTAGCGCAGGTTGCTCGTCTGGTACGTGTCCTGGATGCCGCGGGCGATCGCCCGCTCGTCGCCGCCGCCGGTGTGGACGTTCTGGCCCTTCTTGCCCTTGACGATCGCAGTGCCGGTGTCCTGGCACATCGGCAGCACGCCGCCGGCGGCGACCGCCGCGTTCTTCAGCAGGTCGGTGGCGACGAAGCGGTCGTTGTCGCTCGCCTCGGGGTCGTCGAGGATGTTGCGGAGCTGTTGGAGGTGGCCGGGGCGCAGGAAGTGGGCGATGTCGTGCATCGCCTCGGCCGTGAGGCGCTGGATGGCCTCCGGCTCGACTTTGAGGAAGGTGCCGAGTTCGGTGTCGACGGTCGACACGCCCTCGGTCGTGATGAGGCGGTACTGGGTCTGGTCGGGCCCCAGCGGCAGCAGTTCCGTGAACCCGAAGTCGTCGTCAGCCATGCCCGAAACCCTACGCCCGGCTCCGTCCGCCCACCGCATCCCCGACGAAAGGTGTCGGATTCGTTGCGTCGCTGCATCGGCCCGCGCACC
>JBPEWX010000735.1:0-2189 GCA_052032235.1 Ilumatobacter sp.
GGGTGGGGGGAGCCGACCGTCGACGCCGGTCGTCAGCGACAGCGGTTCGTCGAGCGCTGGGGCCACCTGCTCGCCGATCGTCCGTCGTCGTGACGGGCGGGGCCGCGGCGACTCACCGACGGGTCGCGTCGAGCTGGGCGGTGTGCCAGCGGTACGCGGTCTCGATGATCTCCTCGAGCCCGTGCCGTGCCGTCCAACCGAGCAGCTCGTTGGATCGTGTCGTGTCGCTGAACGTCGCGACCGGATCGCCGTCGCGTCGCGGGGCGATGCGGTGCGGCACCGGCGTGCCGGCCACTCGTTCGATCGCTGCCAGCACCTCGAGCACCGACGAGCCCTCACCGGTCCCGACGTTGACGGCGGTCGTGTCGCCACCGGATGCCAGGTGATCGAGCGCGGCGACGTGTGCTGCGGCGAGATCGTCGACGTGGATGTAGTCGCGAACGCACGTGCCGTCCGGGGTCGGGTAGTCGTCGCCGAACACCTGGAGTTCCTGGTCGCCCGTCAGCAGGGCGCGGATCGCGACAGGGATCAGGTTCAGCGCGTACGTCCAGTCCTCGCCGATCGTCGCGTCGAAACTGGCGCCGGCGGCGTTGAAGTAGCGGAGGCTGACGCTGCGGACGTCGTGCACGACGTCGTACCAGTGCAGGACGCGTTCGACCATCGCCTTGGTGTCGGCGTACACCGACTCGGGGTGGATCGGTTGCTGCTCGTCGACCGGGACGACCGCCGGGGTCCCGTACACCGAACACGACGACGAGAACACGATCTGGCGGACGTCGGCATCGACCGCGGCGTCGAGCAGGCGAACGGTGCCGTCGACGTTGTTGCGGAAGTACTTTCCGGGATCGATCATCGACTCGCCGACGTTCTTGTAGGCGGCGAAGTGGACGATCGAGTCGACCTCGTGTTCTCGGCACGTCTGCCGGACCAGATCGTGATCGGCGATGTCGCCGACGACGAGTGGCGTGTCGCCGACGGCGTCGGCGTTGCCCAGCTCGAGCGTGTCGTACGCGACGACACGTCGGCCCGCCTCTCGGAGCGCTCGGACGGTGTGGGAGCCGATGTAGCCGGCCCCGCCGGTGACCAGGATGGAGGATGTCACAGGGGGTGACTGTACCGTTCCGATCGTGATCATCGGGGTCGTCGTGACGCATGCTGCCCCCGCCGCGCAACTCGATCGGTGCCTCGACGCGCTCGCTGATGCGGGCTCCCTCGACCGGGTGATCGTCGTCGACAACGGTGGCGCCGCTGCGATCGGCGACCGCGACGGCGTCGACGTGGTTCGAACCGACAACCGGGGGTACGGGGCGGCAGCCAACGACGGCTTCGCCCTCGCCGCGTCGCTCGGTGCCGATGTCATCGCGTTGCTCAACGACGACGTCATCGTCCGTCGGTCGTGGCTCGGCCCGCTGGTCGAGGCGCTCGACGGCGACGAGCGGCTCGGTGCCGTCCAACCCAAGCTGGTCTTCGCCGACCGCCGACCGCCGACCGTCAACAGCCTCGGCGTCGCGATCGACGAGTACGGCGCGGGCCACGACATCGCATCCGGCGAGCCCGACGGATCGTTCGAACCGGCCGACATCGAGTCGTTCACCGGTGGTGCGGTCGTGTTCCGGCCCTCGTTCCTCGAGACGACCGGCGGCTTCGACGAGCGCTACTTCCTCTACTACGAAGACGTCGACCTCTCGGCACGCGGACGGGCACTCGGTTGGCGATACCGGTGTGTCCCGTCGTCGGTCGTCGACCACATCGGGTCGGCGACGACGGCGTCGACACCCGATCGCACCCTGTTCCTGCAGGAGCGGAACCGACTCTGGTGCACCTTTCGCAACGGCGATCGGCGGACGATCGTGCGAGCCAAGTGGCTCTCGGTGCGGCGCCTGCGCCACGAGCCGAAGCTCGTGCACGCCAAGGCGCTGCTCGCCGGGTTCGCCGGGGCCCCCGTGCGGCTGTGGGAACGGACCCGTCGGTCAGGCTGACGTCGGCCGACCCTGCTTGTCCTTGCCCGCTGCCTTCTGCGCCGCCTTCCAGGCCCGGACGGCCGCCAGGGACTGCTCGTCGGCACAATCGGCGATCGTGCGCGGCTCGTCGTCGCTGAACACGCCTGCGGCCACCTCCCATCCGTCGGGGCGGACCTCGAACCGTTTCGCGAGCAGGGCGACGAAGATCTTCGTCTTCTCCGGGCCGAA
>JBPEWX010000736.1:0-8988 GCA_052032235.1 Ilumatobacter sp.
TCACGAGTTCGAATCGTTCGTCGAGCGCCGTGTGGACCCGCTCGAACGACGGCGTGCACAGGATCCGGACGTCGACGTCGGCGCCGACCGCGTCGAGACCGAGCATCTGCCGCGCCAGGTACTGCTCCGACCCGCCGACCCGACCGGGCGCGATCCAGGTCAGGTTGACGGCGACGTCGATCGTCACGAGAGCACCTCGCGGTAGGCGTCGACCGTCGCCTGGGCAGCCGACGCCCACGACGCGTCGGCGACCCGTCGTCGTCCGGCCGCGACCAGTTCCTCGCGCCGCTCGAGGGCGGCGTCGATCCCTGCCGCGATCGATCCGACGTCGGCCGGGTCGACCAGCGACGCGGCGCCACCGGCGGCCTCTTCGGTCGCACCGCCCCGGCTCGTCACCACGGGCGTGTCGGTGGTCATCGCCTCGAGGATGGGCATTCCGAAGCCCTCCTGCAGGCTCGGATAGGCGAACACCGTGGCCGCTGCGTAGAGCGCGTGGAGTTCGCCGTGGGGGACGAAGCCGAGGAATCGCACGTCGGCCGCGTCGGCGACCTCCACGTCGCCCCAGCCGGTCGCGCCGGCCACGACGAGGGGCATCGGGTGCTCGAGCTGCTGCATCGCGGCGGCGAGACGGGGCAGGTTCTTGCGGGGCTCGATCGTGCCGACGAACAGCACGAACTCGTCGGGGAGTCCGTGGGTCGTGCGGACCCGTTCGACGTCGTCGGCGTGGACGGCGACCTGTTCGACGCCCCACGGCACGACGCGGAGTCGCTCCGGGTCGAAGCCCATCGACGCCAGATCGTCGGCGGTCGCCCGTGACGGGCACAGCACCAACTCGGCGGAGCGGCATCGATCGAGTCCGGCGGTCATGACCCGGACACCGTGCCGCGTGAACCGCTCGGGCGTGTGGACGAACGCTGCGTCGTGCACCGTGACGACGTGCGGCGCTTTCGTGGCGGCCGGGATCGCGATCGTGGAGTGGCAGACGTCGACGGGTCCCGTCGCACGTTCGACGGTCGGCCACCCGACCCGATTCCAGGTCTCGTACAACCAGGGTCGCGCGATCGGCAGCTGCTCGACGTCGACGGGAGGCACGAACGCCGCGTCGGGCGGGCGGCGGTGCCGTCCGGCGACACCGACGATCTCGACGTCGTCGCGCCGCAGCATCTCGTCGAGCACGCGGAGCGTCGCCACGGCCGTGCCACCCGGCACGTCGTGCCAGCACTGCTCGAGCGTGTAGGCGACGCGGATCATGCGGAGATGATGCCAGCAGCGATCGCCGGCTCGCGATACGCCTCGGCGAGCGAGTCGACCGTCTCGTGCGCGTTCAGGCCACTCGGGTTGGGGACGATCCAGAGCTGTGCGCCCTCGAACGGCTCGTCCTGGGGCCCCATTTGCGCCTTCGGCGAGCGGAACGCCGTGCGGTACGCGGTGACGCCGGCGACCGCCACGACGGCAGGGTCGAGTTCGCGAACCCGGGCTCGAAGCTCCTCACCGCCGCGCCGGTACTCCTCGGCGGACAGCTCCGACGCCTTCGCCGTCGCTCGACGGACGACGTTGGTGATGCCGATGCCGCGTTCGATCAGATGGCGGCGATCGTCGTCGGTCATACCACTCCCCCGGTCGATTTCGCGCTCGATCACCCCGCCGCGCAACAGCGCGGGATAGAAGCGGTTGCCGGGATGGGCGAAGTGGGTCTGCGTCGCAGCGGTCCACAAGCCCGGATTGATGCCGACGAACAGGAGCCGCAGTCCCGGCCCGACGAGGTCGTCGACCTCGGCGTCACGGAACGACTCGAGTTCGGCACGCGTGAAGCCCATCAACCGACCAGCTGGGCGACGAGTTCGGCGAGGGGCTCGTGGTACGGACGCAACAGCGGTATGCCGGCATCGCGGAGCGCGGCGTTGTCGAGCACGCTGTTCGCCGGGCGCGGTGCGGGCCTCGGCGGGTCGAGATCGGCCGTCGAGATCGGGTGCACCATGTCGGGGTCGCGGCCGGCAGCGGCGACGATGTCGCGGACGAACTCGTACCAGCTGACGGCACCCTGGTTCGTGGCGTGGAAGACGCCGGGTCGCCGTTCAGCGGCCAGCCGCCGGACGAGCGGTGCGAGGTCGGCGGTGAAGGTGGGACAGCCCCGCTGATCGTCGACGAACGACAGCGAGTCC
Source organism: Ilumatobacter sp. (assembly GCA_052032235.1). GTDB lineage: Bacteria > Actinomycetota > Acidimicrobiia > Acidimicrobiales > Ilumatobacteraceae > Ilumatobacter. Next base: position 2,163 of record JBPEWX010000736.1, read on the forward strand.
CGCTCGGCACTGACGCGCAGCACGGTCTTGACCATGTTGCCGCCGGCCGCACCGCAGACCCACGAGGTGCGGACGATCGTCGAGCGCTCCCCCGCGGCGACTTCGCCGACCCGCTTCGATCGGCCGTACACCGACTGCGGGTTCGTCTCGTCGGTCTCGACGTACGGGCGATCGAGGGTGCCGTCGAAGACGTAGTCGGTGCTGATCTGGACGAGGTGCGCACCGGCGGCGTCGCACGCCTCGCGCAGCCAACGAACGGCATCGCCGTTGTCGCGCATCGCACGCTCGGGGTCGCTCTCACAAGCGTCGACCGCCGTCCAGGCAGCACCGTTGACGACGACGTCCGGGGCGACGTCGGCCACCACGGACGCCACACGATCCCGGTCGCCGACGTCGAGCGCGGCGCGATCGACGGCGTGGACGTCGTCGCCCGACGCTGCGCAGGTCGCCACGAGGTCGTGGCCGAGCTGTCCGGCGGCGCCGGTGACGAGCACTCGCATCAGAGGCCGGCGCGAGCCTTGAGCGGCTCCCACCAGTCGCGGTGCGTGCGGTACCACTCGACGGTGTGTTCGAGGCCCTGGTCGAAGTCTCGTTCGAGCGTCCAGCCGAGGGCCGAGATCTTGTCGATGTCGACCGAGTAGCGACGGTCGTGACCGAGTCGGTCGGGGACCCATTCGATGAAGCTCTCGTCGCGCCCGGTCAGGGCGAGCAGCCGCTCGGTGATGTCGCGGTTCGTGACCTCGTTGTGGGCGCCGATGTTGTACACCTCACCGACCTCGCCGCGCTCGAGCACCAGGTGAGCGGCACGGTTGTGATCTTCGACGTGGATCCAGTCGCGGATGTTGCCGCCGTCGCCCATCAGCGGCACCGTCTTGCCGTCGAGCAGGTTCGTCGTGAAGAGCGGGATGAGCTTCTCGGGGAACTGGTACGGCCCGTAGTTGTTCGAGCACCGCGTCACCACGACGGGGAGCCCGTACGTGGTGTGATAGCTGAGCGCGAGCAGGTCGGACCCCGCTTTGGCTGCCGAGTAGGGCGACCGCGGCGTCAGCAGGTCGCCTTCGGCGAACGAGCCTTCCTCGATCGAGCCGTACGTCTCGTCGGTGGAGATGTGCAGGAACCGTTGCACGTCGCTCCGGCGGGCGATGTCGCACAGCACGTTCGTGCCGAACACGTTGGTGTGCACGAACGCATACGGGTCGTTGATCGAGCGGTCGACGTGGGTCTCGGCGGCGAAGTGCACGACGGCGTCGTGACCGGGCAGGTGTTCGGTGACCGCGTCCTGGTCGCAGATGTCGCCCTGCACGAACCGACATCGTCGGTCGTCGACGACGTCGTCGAGCGAGGCCCGGTTGCCGGCGTAGGTGAGCTTGTCGAACACCGTGATCTCGTGGTCGCTGTTCGCCAGCACCCACCGCACGTAGTTCGATCCGATGAAACCGGCGGCGCCGGTCACGAAGAGTTTCACGTCGTCTCCTCCGAATGGTTCGCGAGCACGTCGGCGAGCGACGGCGCCGACCGATCCTTGACCGACACCTGCATCGGGTCGTCCGGGTCGACGGCGATCGGCCAGTCGACGCCGGCGTCGAGCGGGCTGCACGCCTGCCCGGCCATACCCGGCTGCCATTCGGCGTCGAAGCAGTAGACGTATTGGCAGGCGTCGCTGGTGGCCTGGAAGCCGTTGGCGACACCCGACGGGACGAGCACCTGCACGCCCGGTCGGAGTGCGACGGTGACCGTGGCTCCACGGGTGGCCGACCCCGGCCGCAGGTCGACGTAGGCCCCGTGGGCGGAGCCGGCGGCGACCGACACGAGCTTCGTCATCGATTCGGCGTGCAGGCCGCGGATCGCACCGAGCCGGGTCTCGGTCACGTTGATCTGGCCGAACGGGGCGAGGGCGACCCCGGCCGACTCGAACGCCGAGCGGCGGAACAGCTCGCGGATCGTGCCGCGTTCGTCGGTCACCTGCTTGGGAGTGACGACGAACAGGCCGTCGATGTCGGTGGGCGCGACGGCGAAGTCGACGATCTGCACGCTCATGATTCGAACGTCATCACTCGACGTCGATCTGGCAGTGGTCGCCGATCATCAGCCGGAGGGCTCGCGGCTTGCGAGCCGAGCGGCGGACCGAGGCGTCGGAACCGATCAGGCTGTCCTCGAGTCGGGCGATGTCGACGACCGACGAGTCGTCCATCAGGACCGAGTGCTCGACCTCGGATCGTTCGACGACGCAGTTCGCGCCGATCGCGGAGAACGGACCGACGAACGAGTCGACGATGCGGGCACCCGCGCCGATCGCCACCGGACCGCGGACGGTCGAGTTCACGATCTCGGCGCCCTCGGCGATCACGACCCGCCCTTCGACGGACGAGGCCTCGTCGACGGAGCCGTCGACGCGGCGTTCCATCCGCTCGAGGATCAGACGGTTCGCCTCGAGCAACGGCGTCAGCTTGCCGGTGTCGATCCACCATCCCTCGAGCAGCTCGCAACGCACACGGTCGCCCTGGTCGAGCAACCACTGGATGGCATCGGTGATCTCGAGCTCGCCGCGCCCCGACGGTTCGATCGCCGCAACGGCGTCGTGGATGCGGGCGGTGAACAGGTACACGCCGACGAGTGCGAGATCGGACGGCGGGTCGGCCGGCTTCTCGACGAGTTGCACGACGTGACCGTCGGCGTCGAGCGTGGCGATGCCGAATCGGTGCGGATCGGGCACCTTCTTGAGGAGGATCTGGGCCTCCGGTGGCTGGTCGGCCGAACGCGCGGCCTCGAACGCCGACACGAAGGCGGCGAGGTCCTGTTCGAGCAGGTTGTCGCCGAGGTACATGACGAAGTCGTCGTCGGCGAGGAACTCGCGGGCGATCAGCACACAGTGGGCGAGGCCGAGCGGAGCATCCTGGGGGATGTAGGTGATCTCGGCACCGAACTGCGAGCCGTCGCCGAGCCCGGCCATCACCTCGTCCCGTGTGTCGCCGACGATCACGCCGATCTGGGTGATCCCGGCCGCCACCATCGACTCGATGCCGTAGAACAGGATCGGCTTGTTCGCGACGGGAACGAGCTGTTTGGCACGTGTGTGGGTGATCGGGCGCAGGCGCGTGCCGGCACCGCCGGCGAGGACGAGGGCCTTCATGGCGGCGAGTCTAGGGAGTCTCGTACTCGGTCGGAGCGGGACCGACGCCGCGGAAGTAGTCGAGGACCTCCTCGGAACCGCCGTCGAGTTCGACGACCGAGTTGCCCGAGATCGTGGTCGGGTTGACCGGGATCCGGTACGTGTGCATGCCCTCCTCGACGGCGGCGCGCAACGTCTCGGCGGCTTCGTACGGGTCGAGTCGACCGTCGATGCGGACCGATTCGGCGACGGCCTCGACGAGATCGCCGGAGTTGAACGGCGACGAGCGGAGCTCGTTCAGGGCACCGTCGACCGCGGCTCGCATGAAGAGCTGCTGACGCTCGATCCGGCCGAGGTCGGCGCGCGGGTCGATCACCCACTGCGATCCGTCCCACTCCTCGTAGTAGCGGCTCCGCGCGTACGCCAACGCCATCACACCGTCGAGGGTCTGGCAGCCGACGTCGAGTTTGAGCCCGCTGTGGGTGTCGCGGGCGGCGTTGCCGACGCACAGCTCGACGCCGCCGATCTCGTCGATGATGTCCTTGAACCCGAGGAAGTCGACCTCGACATAGTGGTGGATCGGGATGCCCAGCTCGTACGAGATGGTCTTCGCGAGGCGCTCCGGCCCCTCGTTGTACGCCGAGTTGATGCGCTGGCTCCGACCCGTGTCGGCGATCTCGACCCAGAGGTCGCGAGGGATGCTGGTGAGGCCGAGGCCGCCGTTCGCCTCCTGCCGCAGGATCATGATCGTGTCCGACCGCCGACCGCCGACCTGGGCTTCGTCGCCCACGATGCCGAAGTCCTCGTCGTCGCTGCTGACGCCCTCGCGACTGTCGGAGCCGACCAGCAGGTAGTTCAGCGCCGGGTACGTGATCGTGTCGATCACACCGTCGCCGTCGATGTCGACGTCACCCTGGCCCGGCAGCGGGGCCAGGACGCCGTCGAGGCCGGCGACCACTTCGACGTCGGCGACACGCTCGTCGGCCGCGCGCACGATGCCCCAGACGCCGGCGCCGGCCACCGCGGCGGCGACCACGAACATGGCCGGGAGGGGCGAACGACGGCGACGGCGGGGGGATTCCGTCATGGGCTGATCTGACACCCCCGCAACGCTATCTGCGCACGGTCGCCGGACCCGGTCGCCCGGCGTCCCCGGTCGGCCGCCGGCGGGTGCGGCTCAGTGCGGCCTCAGGTGGACGATGTCGCCGACATCGATGCGGTGGCTGATCGCGCACTCGTCGATCACGACGAGGCGACCGTCGGCGTCGACGTCGACCGCCGTCCCGATCAGTTCGTCGGCGGGGCGGATGACCCGCACGCGTTGCCCGAGCGTCGCCAGTTCGGAGCGGTACGTGTCGCCGACGTCGTCCGGCAGTCGATCGAACGCCGCGAGCACTCCGAGCAGGAAGTCGCCCGGGTCGACGTCGCCGAGCCGGGCGGCTCCCTCGGGCGCCCAACCCAGGTTGACGCCGGTCCCGACCACGACCACACCGTTCGGTGCCCGCTGCGCGAGCACGCCGGCCAGCTTCTCCCCATCCACGACGACGTCGTTCGGCCACTTCAGCCGGGCCTCGACGCCGGTCCGGTCACGGGCCGCACGTGCGACGGCCAGACCGACACGGCGGACCAGTTCGCCGGGATCGGCGGCGTCACGGAAGAGCAGCGAGACGAGCAGGTTGACGCCGGGCGGGGCGTCCCACTTCCGGTCGAGTCGCCCCTTGCCCGCCGTCTGGTGACCGGTGCGGAGCACCGTGCGATCCGGAGCCGTGTCGGCCTCGGCGAGCAGATCGGTGTTGGTGCTGCCGGTCTCCGGGACGTACCGGATCGTCCACTCGGCGGCGTCGGGTTCGCTCCGGAAATGGTCCGCGGTGCTCACAGCACCTACATTGGCATCCGTGCTGCAGAAGATCCTGATCGCCAACCGCGGCGAGATCGCCGTCCGTGTCATCCGAGCCGCCCGCGAGATGGGCATCGCCACCGTGGCGGTGTACTCCGAACTCGATCGGAACGCACTGCACGTCCGGCTCGCCGACGAGGCCTACGCACTCGGAGGCCAGACCGCGGCCGAGAGCTACCTCAACACCGAGGCGATCCTCGATGCCATTCGTCAGAGCGGGGCCGACGCCGTCCACCCCGGCTACGGCTTCTTCTCGGAGAACGCCGACTTCGCCCGTGCGATCACCGAGCTGGGTGTCGCGTGGATCGGCCCGCCGCCCGAGGCGATCGACGAGATGGGCGACAAGGTGTCGTCGCGTCTCGCCGCCGAACGTGGCGGTGCACCGATCGTTCCGGGCACGACCGAGTTCGCGCAGGGGCCCGACGAGATCCGCGACTTCGGCAACTCGCACGGCTGGCCCGTGTGCATCAAGGCCGCCTTCGGCGGCGGTGGCCGCGGCATGAAGGTCGTCAACTCCGCCGACGAGGTCGACGACGCGATGGCCTCGGCGCAGCGCGAAGCGAAGTCGTTCTTCGGCCGCGACGAGGTCTACGTCGAGCGCTACCTGACCTGGCCGCGTCACGTCGAGGTCCAGCTGGTCGGCGACCAGCACGGCAACTGCGTCTGGGTCTCCACGCGCGACTGCTCGGCCCAGCGCCGACACCAGAAGCTCATCGAGGAGGCTCCGGCCCCCGGTCTCCCCGACGGCGTCGAGGAGGCGATGGGCGAGGCGGCGGTGAAGGCCGCCAAGGCGGTCGGCTACTACAACGCCGGCACGGTCGAGTTCATCTACCAGGACGGCGAGTTCTTCTTCCTCGAGATGAACACCCGCCTCCAGGTCGAGCATCCCGTCACCGAGGTCATCACGGGCATCGACCTCGTCGAGTGGCAGATCCGCGTCGCCGCCGGTGAAGAGCTGCCGATGACGCAGGAGCAGGTCCGCGCCCGCCAGGACGGTCATGCGATCGAGATCCGGATCAACGCCGAAGATCCGGCCGAGGGCAAGTTCCTGCCGTCACCGGGCCCGATCTCCAAGCTGGTCGCTCCCGACGGATTCGGTGTCCGGTTCGATTCCGGTTACGAGTCGGGCGACGAGATCAGCCAGTACTACGACAACCTCGTCGGCAAGCTGATCGTGTGGGGCCGCGATCGCGACTTCGCGATCCGCCGCACGATCCGAGCACTCCGCGAACTCGTGGTCGAAGGGGTGGCGACCACGATCCCGGCCGACCTCGCGATCCTCGAACACCCCGACTTCGTCGCCGTCGAGCACTCGACCAAGTGGGTCGAGCAGAACCTCGATCTCACGGGCGTGACCGCGACACCGGCGGCCCCCGCCGACGACGAGGCCGAGCCCCTCGTCGAGCGCTCGACCACCGTCGAGGTCAACGGCAAGCGGTTCGCCGTCACGATGTGGGTGCCCGAGACCGTCGGAGTCGCCGCTGCGCCGGCCAAGGCGAAGAAGAAGCGCTCGGCGTCGAGCGGCGGCGGCAGCGCCGCCGGCTCCGGTCAGGTCGCCGTACCGATGCAGGGCACGATCGTGAAGGTCCTCGTCGAGGTCGGTCAGGCCGTGACGACGGGTCAGGGCGTCGTGGTGCTCGAGGCGATGAAGATGGAGAACCAGATCAACGCCGACAAGGACGGCACGATCGCCGAGATCAAGGTGTCGCCCGGTGACACGGTCGGCGGCGGCGACGTCGTCGTCGTCATCGAGTAGCGATCCGACCGACGCTCCCGACGATCACGTCGCGGCGCCGGCCCCGAACATCGAGGTCGTGTCG
>JBPEWX010000737.1:0-2307 GCA_052032235.1 Ilumatobacter sp.
ACCCACTCGTTCGCCTTCTGCTCAGCCCGGTCACGCACGGCCACACCCCCTGTCTACCCGACAACGACCACCACCCACCGTCGACCCGACGGCGCGAGGGAGTTCCTGCTCGCGCGACGATGGGTCCGGTATGGAGGCTCGCTCACATCATCCGGACCGGACGTACCCACACCTGGCGGCGGGACCGGAGCTGACGCTCATCGACGTCGGGCCCGACTTCTGGGCCACGATCGACGACCGACCCGAGCTGCACACCGGCCGACTCGTCACCTCGTTCGAGATGAACGCCGACTGGGACGTGTGGGAGATGCACCCGAAGGGCGACGAGTTGATCCTGGTCACCGAGGGCAAAGTCCGCTTCCGCCTCGACGACGACGCCACCGTCGCAGAATTGGTGGTCGAGGCGCCGGAGTACGTGATCGTCCCGACCGGCGTGTGGCACACCGCCGACGCCATCGGCCCGGCCCGCCTCGTCATCATCACCTGGGGCGACGGCACCACCCACCGCCCTCGCTGAACAGATGGTGTGCGTCAGGCTGGCTCGAAGCGGCGGAGGCGGAGGCTGTTGGTGACGACGAAGACGCTGGAGAAGGCCATGGCGGCGCCTGCGATGGCGGGCGACAGGCGGCCCGACATGGCGACCGGGATCGCGATGACGTTGTAGGCGAACGCCCAGAACAGGTTGCCCTTGATGGTGGCGAGGGTGCGTCGTGACAGACGGATGGCGTCGGCTGCGGCGGTCAGGTCGTCACGGACCAGGGTGAGGTCGCTCGCCTCGATGGCGACGTCGGTACCGCTGCCCATCGAGATGCCCAGATCGGCCTGGGCGAGCGCTGCGGCGTCGTTGACCCCGTCGCCGACCATCGCGACCGTGCGACCACGCTTCTGCAGCTCGGTCACGACGGCGACCTTGTCGGCGGGAAGGACCTCGGCCCGGACCTCGTCGATGCCGACCTCGTCGGCGACGGATCGCGCCGTCGCAGCGTTGTCGCCGGTCAGGAGCACGGGTTCCAGCCCGAGCTCCCGGAACCGAGCCACGGCGGCAGCGGACGTCGGCTTCGGCGCATCGGCGACGGCGAGATGGCCGAGGACGTCGGCGCCACGCCGCAACTCGACGACGGTCTGCCCGGCGCCGATCTCGACCGGGGTCGACGGACGCCCGATCTCGTAGCGGACACCGTCGACCTCGCCGGCGACGCCGGAGCCCGGCAGGTTGACGAACGCCGCGACGGCGGCGACGTCGAGATCGCGGGAACGGGCGCCGGTGACGATCGCACGGGCGATCGGGTGCTCGCTGGCGGTCTCGAGCGACGCTGCGACACCGAGCAACTGCTGCGGCGACACGTCGGCCGACGGTCGCACGTCGACGAGGGTCATCTCGCCGGTGGTGACCGTGCCGGTCTTGTCGAGCACGATCGTGTCGACCTGGCGGGTCTGTTCGAGGATCTCGGGGCCCTTGATCAGGATGCCCATCTGTGCACCCCGGCCGGTCCCGACGAGCAGCGCCGTCGGCGTGGCCAGTCCGAGTGCACACGGGCAGGCGATGATCAGCACCGACACCGCCGCAGCGAACGACCGCTCGACGTCGCCGGTGGCGACGAGCCACACGGCGAGGGTCGCGATGGCGAGCACGACCACGATCGGGACGAACACGGCTGAGACCCGATCGGCGAGGCGCTGGACCGGCGCCTTGCCCGACTGGGCGTCTTCGACCAGTTTCGCCATCTGGGCGAGCTGGGTGTCGCCACCCACGCGGGTCGCCTCGACGACGAGCCGGCCGTCGGCGTTCACCGTGGCGCCGGTGACGGCATCACCCACCGACACTTCGACGGGCAGGCTCTCGCCGGTGACCAACGATCGGTCGATCGCCGACGACCCGTCGACGACGACACCGTCGGTCGCGACCTTCTCGCCCGGTCGGACGACGAATCGATCGCCGACGGCGAGCTGGTCGACCGGGATACGCCGCTCGGTGCCGTCCGTGTCGAGCACCGAGACGTCCTTGGCCCCCAGATCGAGCAGGGCCCGCAAGGCGTCACCGGAGCGGCGCTTCGCCCGCGCCTCGAAGTACCGACCGGCGAGGATGAACGCGACGACGGTCGACGCGACCTCCAGATAGATGTGCGGTTCTCCGGTCGCACCGACGTCCATCGACATCGTCATCTCCATGCCGATCTCGCCGGCAGAGGTGAACAGCAGCGCCCAGAGCGACCACAGGTAGGCAGCGATGACGCCGATCGAGACCAGCGTGTCCATCGTGGCGCTGCGGTGTCGCAGATTGAGCGCCATCGCCCGGTGGAACGGCCA
>JBPEWX010000738.1:0-2907 GCA_052032235.1 Ilumatobacter sp.
ATCAGGGCGACGGGATCGTCGTCGACCGTCTCGAGGTCGAGCCAGCGAACGGCCCGACGATCGGAACGGGTCCAGCGGGCGGCGAGGGTGCTCTTGCCGTAACCGGTCGGCGCAGCGACGACGAGCACCCGGCCGCGGGCTGCGTCGTACAGGGTGTCGAGCCGGCGGCGTTCGATCTCGCCGTCGAGTGGGTGTGGGGGCGCGAAGCGTCCGCGGTCGCGTACTGCGTTCCCTGCCGTCGACGTTCCCACTCTCATTCGATGACGTCGGCATCGTCGGCCGACGCCCGCACTGTAGTCAGTCGAACACCGACCGAGAACGCTTCCGGTTTGCCCGATCGTGCGGCCGGCGAGGACGTCCGTTATCCGGGGGAATCGTCCGATGTGTACGAGGCGACACCCATTCGGGCGACCTAAGCTCAGCGCCGTGCGCGGTCGGACGGCCGCGACCGAACACTCAAGGAGACATTCAATGCTCGCGTACGACTACCCGCTGCTCGGCCTCTTCTGGACCATGCTCATGGTCTTCCTGTGGGTCGCCTGGCTGTTCCTGCTGTTCCGCATCTTCGCGGACATCTTCCGCTCCGACATGGGCGGCTGGAGCAAGGCGCTGTGGTCGCTGTTCGTCATCTTCCTGCCGTTCCTCGGCGTGCTCGTCTACATCATCGCCAACGGTGACGACATGCGGAAGCGCGACATCGAGACGATGCAGCAGAACGAAGCGGCGTTCCGCAGCTACGTGCAGGACGCGGCCGGCTCGGGCGGCGGCACCGCCACCGAACTCGCCAAGCTCGCCGAACTGCGCGACAACGGCGTCCTGTCGCCGGAAGAGTTCGAGGCCCAGAAGGCCAAGCTGCTCGCCTGATCGGCGCAGCCGAACTCACACCACCCGAACAATCGATCCATCCACCATCCAGCCGCGGGAGCACCACGATGGTCCACGTCCACCAGTCCGACGACGACAGCGTCTCCACCCCGGCCTACGCCGGGCGGTTGGGCATGTCACCGGTGCCGAAACACCGCATGCCCGACGATTCGTCGTCACCGGAGGCGACCTACCGGATGATCCACGACGAGCTGCTGCTCGACGGCAGCTCGCGGCTGAACATGGCCACGTTCGTGACCACGTGGATGGATCCTCAAGCCGAACTGCTCATGGCCGAGACGTTCGACAAGAACATGATCGACAAGGACGAGTATCCGCAGACCGCCGAGATCGAGCGGCGCTGCGTGAACATGGTCGCCGATCTGTTCAACGCACCGAGCGGCGGCGACGCCGTCGGTGTCTCGACCATCGGTTCGAGTGAAGCGGTCATGCTCGGTGGTCTCGCGATGAAATGGCGCTGGCGCCAGCGTCGCGAGGCCGCCGGGCTCGACGGCACACGACCCAACATGGTCCTGGGCTCCAACGTCCAGGTCGTGTGGGAGAAGTTCTGCAAGTACTGGGACGTCGAGCCCCGCTACGTGCCCGTCACCGAGGACCGTTTCGTCGTCGACCCCGACGACGTGATGGCCCGGGTCGACGAGAACACGATCGGCGTGATCCCGATCCTCGGCACCACCTACACCGGTGAGTTCGAGCCGATCGAGGAGATCCACGACCGGGTCGTGGCGTACAACGCCGAACACGACCTCGACATCCCGATCCACGTCGATGCTGCCAGCGGCGGCTTCGTGGCCCCCTTCCTCCATCCCGATCTCCGGTGGGACTTCCGCCTGCCGCAGGTGAAGTCGATCAACGTGTCGGGCCACAAGTACGGCCTCACCTACCCCGGCATCGGGTTCGTGGTCTGGCGCTCGAAGGACGACTTGCCCGAAGACCTCGTCTTCCACGTGAACTACCTCGGTGGCGACATGCCGACGTTCACGCTCAACTTCTCACGGCCCGGCAACCAGATCGTCGGCCAGTACTACAACTTCGTGCGCCTCGGCCGCGAGGGCTACACGAAGATCATGGAGGGCCTGCGGGCGACTGCGCTGCACATCTCCGCCGCCCTGCGCGAGATGGACGTGTTCGACGTGGTCAGCGACGGCAGCGCCATTCCCGTGCTCGCGTTCCGGCTCCAGGGTGAGCACCCGTACACCGTGTTCCACATCTCCGACCGGCTGCGACGCAACGGTTGGCAGGTGCCGGCGTACACGATGCCGGCCGACGCCACCGACGTCGCCGTGCTCCGGATCGTCATCCGTGAGGGATTCGGGCTCGACCTCGCCGAGAACCTGATCGACGACATCCGCGACGCCGTCGACTACCTCGAACAGCACCCTCCGCGCGAAGAAGCACCCGCCGGCTTCGCCCACACCTGACGAAACCCGACGAATGCGTGAACAGTGTGCGCACCCGGTGCGCACACTGTTCACGCATTCGGTGTTCTGGCGGGGGTGAGGCGGATCGTCCCATGTGGGTGATGACCCGCCCGTCCGGTCGGTCGTACCGTCGGGTTCGACGACATGGCGGATGGGTCGCTGTGTCCTGACGACGGAGGACATCCATGACCGGAGCACCCGATCGCCACGCACGCGCCACGTTGCCGATCCCGGACGTGCCACGCCCGGGCCTGACGACGTACGACGCGAAGGATCCGGACACCTCGTACCCGCCGATCGAGCCGCTCCTGCCGCCGTCGGAGGCGCCGAACGTGCTGATCGTCCTGCTCGACGACGTCGGCTTCGGGGCGTCGAGCGCCTTCGGTGGACCGTGCCACACCCCGACGGCCGAGCGCCTCGCCCAGGGTGGCCTCCGCTTCAACCGCTTCCACACCACAGCGCTGTGCGCCCCGACCCGCCAGGCGCTGCTGACCGGCCGCAACCACCACTCGGTCGGCATGGGGTCGATCACCGAGACGGCGACGTCGGCGCCCGGCAACAACTCGTTGCGACCGAACACCAAGGCGCCGCTCGCCACCAC
>JBPEWX010000739.1:0-3231 GCA_052032235.1 Ilumatobacter sp.
TTGTCGAGAAAGTGGTTGAGGCGGGCCAGCGCCGCCCGACGCGATGTCGGCCAGACGCCGGTTGGATCGGATCCGTGTGTCTCGGGAAGTGACTCGATGACCTCCCGGTCGACGTCGTCGAGGCGGGACGTCGGCGGCGAGTCGAAGATCGACGGATCGTCCGGCGGCGGCTCGCGGTTGTCGTGATCGAAGTTCCAGCGGCCCTCGACGGGTTCGGCGCCGTCGCCGTCGTCGCCCCCGCCGTCCATGAGGTAGCCGAGGCGGGCCCGATTCCAGCGGTAGAAGTCCTCCATTTTCATGGCGGAGCGATCCTCGGCCCATGCTGCGAAGTCGTCGTGGTGGCAGAGGAACTGGTTGCTCGCCTGCAGGTCGATGTCGAGATCCCGACACAGCGCGCGGGCCCGCCTGGAGTTCGGCTCGGTGGCCAGCATCTCCTCAGGCTCGTAGGCGGCCCGGTGAGCCTCGACCCCGGCCCGAATCGTTGACGCCCGTCGCCGGTCGACCTCGAATCCTGCGTCGACCAGCTCATCGCCGAACCGCCGCATGGCGGTCACCACCAGATGGTTCCGCTGCCGGTGTCGACCGGCCGTCAGCAGCTCCTCGCTCTCGACCAGCAGCACGCGGATGCTGTCGGCGTCCGCATCGGCCAGGGCTCCGATCCGGCGGTTCAGCTGGTCGCCGAAGACGAGCAGCGAGCGCGACCGCCGGCTCATCAGCCGGCCCGGTCGGCGGGATCCACGCCGCTCCTCTCGACGACCCACTCCCACAATTGCCGGCGCCGATCCGGTGTATCGGTCCGCCGGGTGGACCCGAGCTTGTGGATCGGACGGATGCGGCGGTCGAGCCAGAACGAGCCGTTCGAGTTGAGCGCCTCGTCGTCGGCGGCCAGCCATATCAGGGTGTCGGCACCCTGCTCGGGCGTGCGCAACAGTGGGCCGACGATCTTGGAGAACGTGGGCAGCGATCGGTCGACCCCCGGCGTGTCGGCCCAGCCCGGGTGAAGCGTGTGGAAGTGCACACCCTGCCCACCGAAGCGCTCGGCCCACATCTCGTTGAGCGTGACCTGCGCTCGTTTGGCTCGAGCGTACTGCTCGGTGCCGCTGTAGTCGTCGGCCGGCATCTCGAGATTGTTGACCGTGAGCCCCGTCGAGTACATGCCGCCCGAGGACATCGTCAGGACTCGGGACGGTGCCGAATCGATGAGCCGGTCGAGCAGCAGCGTGGTCAGCAGGAACGGTCCGACGACCTGGGCGGCCACGGTCGACTCGGTGCCATCGGGGGCGTTCTCCCGCTCGTTGGTGAGTGCGCCGGCGTTGTGGATGAGCACGTCCAGACGGTCGTGGTCGCTACTGATACGATCGGCCAGCGCCCGAACCTCGTCGTGGCGTCCCATGTCGGCCGCCACCTGGGAGACCTCGGTGTTGCCCGTGTCGACGATGATCTCGTCGACCACGCCTCGGTTGCGCTCCGCGCTGCGACCGACCACGATCACGGTGGCACCGCAGCGGGCGAGCTGCTCGGCTGTTGCCCGGCCCAGCCCCGACGTCGCCCCGGTCACGACGATCGTGCGACCGGAGAGGTCGTAGTTCGACAGTTCGGTCCAGTCCTCGAGTCGTTTTCTGGTCTCGTAGCCGATGCGAGTGAAGCTCGGCACGATCGGTGCCTCGAGCAGCGTGTCGACGACCCCGTCGACGGAGAAGTTGTTCAGATTCATACCAACACATGTCCTTTGTGGTCGGAGGATTGGCCGATGGCGTTGTCGGGTACAGAACGGGTATGAGTCCAAAAGAACGTCAATCCCCTTGCCTGCCTCCCGATCGGGCGCGCGATCTCGTCGTCGAACTCGAAAAACACGGCGTGGAATCGAGCCGGATCGACGTGGTGGTCGCACCCGCCCGCTCGATGGAGAACACGAGCCGAGTCGACCAGACGTCCTTTGCCCGGCCGGTGAGCCGTGCTGCGCTCGGCCTCGTCGTCGGCGCCGTCGCCGGTGTGCTGCTCGGACTGATCATCGTGTCGCTCGGTGATCTCCCCGTCGGCACCGTGCTCGGCAGCGCGATCGCCGGAGCGCTGCTGGGTGCCCTGTTCGGCCTGTATCGTCGCCTGCCGGTCAACACCGACGTCGTCGACGTCGACGCAGGCAGCGACAGCATCGTCCGGGTCGACGTGGGCGACCTCGACGACCACGAGGTCAACGAGGTCGAGGAGCTGATCAGCGAGGCGTGACATCCTGGACGCCGGTCGATCCGCCGAACCGGTTTCTAGGATGCGGGCCACTCGACCCGCTGGCCGTCGAGCGTCTCGACCAGGCCGGCGGCTGCCCGATCACCGATCCGCTGGAACGCGACCCCGAGAAGCGGATCGGCCAAAGCCAGCGGTCCGTTGAGCGTGAGCTCGGCATCGTAGGTGACGGTCGTGCCCTCGTCGTCGGTGTCGACCGTGATGCGATCGAGCGACGTGAACATCCTGCTCTCGGCCCGGGCGACGACAAGACGGCTCGGCTCGAACGTGATGGTCCGGTACCGCAATGTCAAGGGCTTGGGAAAAGCCTGGACCGTGACGTCGTACTCGGCTCCCATCTCAGGTGACGTTCCCTCCACCTGCTCGACGCCGAGAACACCGGGATCCCAGCCCTCGAAGTTTCTCAGGTCGGCCATGTAATCGAAGGCCGCTGCCTGGTCGAGAGGTGTTCGGACGTGCACGACGTATCTGGCCATGGTCAGACGATACCCGCCGCCATCGGTCACCAAACAGAGCTGCGGCGGGTGTCGCCGCCTCGTCAACTCCCTGCCGTCAAGCGGTGCCGCCGCCGGGCTGGAATTGATGGCGTTGTGGCCCCCGGGTGATGAGGTCGCCGAGACGGGCCCGGTCGCTCACACCATCCGGATCGACGGCCACCACCAGAAGCTCCGTCCCGGTCAATTCGAGCGCCACCTGGAGGCATGCGCCGCAGGGGAACGTCAACTCGTCACCGGTACGGCGCGAGGCCAAAGCGAGCACCACCGGTTTGACCCGGTCGTTGACGGCCGAGAACAGGGCGACCCGTTCGGCGCAGATGGCGAGGCCCAACGACACGTTCTCGACGAGCGTACCCGTCACGGACCTCCCGGCTTCGTCAACAACGGCCGCGCCCATCGGGAAGTCGGAGTACGGGGAGTAGGCCCGATCTCGGGCCGCCTGCGCCAGCTCGATCGCCTCGCCAACACGCTTCTCGATCATCGATTCATCGGC
>JBPEWX010000074.1:0-2196 GCA_052032235.1 Ilumatobacter sp.
CCGGCATCAGGGTGCTGAACGGGTCGGAGGTCCAGCCGACGATCAGGGTCGCGGCGAGCACCGCGATGACGTCGGAGCGGTCGCGGATCCAGCGCACCCCCTCGCGGACCTGGGTCGAGGAATCGTCGTCGGGTTCGACCTCGCCGCGCGGACGGATCACGAGGAGCACGACGAGCAATGGCACGAACGTGAGCGCGTTGATCCCGAAGGCCCATTCGGCTCCCAGCGCAGCCACGGTGGCGCCGGCGGCGATCGGGCCGATCGATCGCGCGATGTTGAACGTCATCGAGTTGAGTGCGATCGCCCGGTCGAGATCGCGTCGCTCGACGAGCGACGGCACGACGGCCTGGAGCGACGGCAGGATCGTCGCCGCGCCCAGTCCGATGACGGCGGTCGCGGCGTAGATCGGCCACGGACCGGGCAGCCCGTCGATGCCGACCACGATCACCGTGACCGCCAACGCCGACGCGCCGGCGAAGGCGATCGACTGACCGGCGAGCAGCATGTGCCGGCGATTGACCCGGTCGGTCAGCGCACCCATCCACGGGGTGAGCAACATCGTGGCGATGAACTGCACGATCGACACGGCACCGACGGCGGTGTTCGAGCCCGTCAGGTCGTAGACGACGATGCCGGCGGCGACGTTCTGGAACCAGTTCCCGGTGTTCGACAACGAGTTGGCGAAGAAGAACGGGGCGAACACCCGGTCGCGCAGCAGCGCGGCGAAGCTGCTGGCGGATTCGTCGGTCCGCTCGGCCGTGGGCGTGGTCACCTTCCCGGCCTACCCCAGCCGCTCCCCCACCAAACCGTGACGCCGTTCATGTCACCGCGACCGGGTCGGGTGATCTTCGGACACGTCGACTCCGTCGCTGCGCCCTGCGACACCCGACCCGCTCCTCGCGTACTGTGCGGCGGATGGGGTTGCCGTTGTCGCCGCCGATCAAGCCGATGCTGGCGAAGCTCGCACGAGCGATCCCGGACGGCGACGACCTGCTGTTCGAACCGAAGTGGGACGGCTTCCGCTGCATCGTGTTCCGCGACGGCGACGAGATCCAGCTGGCGAGCCGGAACCAGAAGCCGTTCAACCGGTACTTCCCCGAACTGCTACCGGCGCTCGCCGACGCCCTGCCCGATCGGTGCGTCGTCGACGGTGAGATCGTGCTGCCCGACGCCGACGGTCGCGGCCTCGACTTCGACGCACTCCAGCAACGGATCCACCCGGCCGAGTCGCGCGTGCAGCGGCTCGCCGCCGAGACCCCGTCGCAGTTCGTGGCGTTCGATCTGCTCGCACTCGGCGACGACGACCTGACCGAGCGCCCCATGCGCGAACGGCGGGCCGCGCTCGAGCAGGCGCTCGAACCGAACGCGTCGGTGCACCTCACGCCGGCGACGACCGACCGCGAGGTGGCCGCCCACTGGTTCACCCGATTCGAAGGTGCCGGACTCGACGGCGTCATGGCCAAGCCCCTCGACGGCCCGTACCAACCGGACAAGCGGGCGCTGATCAAGGTCAAACACGAACGCACGGCCGAGTGCGCCGTCGCCGGCTTCCGCATCCACAAGGACGGCGAAGGCGTCGGGTCGCTCCTGCTGGGCCTGTACGGCGACGGCGCCGACGGGACGACGCGACTGCACCACGTCGGGGTGTGCGCCGCGTTCACCGCACAACGCCGTCGTGAGCTGCTCGACGAGATGGGCCCACTGACCGTCGACGCGCTCGACGGTCACCCGTGGCAGGAATGGGCCGAAGCGCAAGCCCACAGCGACCAACGGATGCCGGGCGGGTTCTCACGCTGGAACGTGAACAAGGACCTGTCGTTCGTGCCGGTGCGCGTCGAGCGGGTCGTCGAGGTGACGTTCGGGCAGCTGGAAGGCGGCCGGTTCCGGCACGGCGTCAAGTTCCAGCGGTGGCGCCCCGACCGCGAACCCGAATCGTGCCGCTACGAACAGCTCGACGTCGCCGAACCCGTCGCGTTCGAGCAGTTCCTCCGCGACGCCTGACCGACGATTGGTGTCGGATCCGTTCCGTCGTCAGGTCGCGGTGCGCGACAGCGATGCAGCGACGGAACGGATCCGGCTGAGTTCCGAGGGTCGTTGCAACACCTGATCTTTTGGAGGTGTTGTTCATGCCGAGGCCGCGTGTTCCTGACGAGGTTCGTCGTTGGATGTGGTTGATGGTGGCTGATGGCTGCTCGA
>JBPEWX010000740.1:0-3202 GCA_052032235.1 Ilumatobacter sp.
ACGGCGTCGCTCGCGGCCGACGGTTCGCCCGGCGTCCACCTCGGCGTGGCGGTGCGGAACCAGAACGCTCGAGCGTTCTACGAGCGGGTCGGCTTCACCGAGTTCGAGCGAACCCTCGACACCGTCACCTTCGTCATGCAGCTGCCGGGTTCTCGGTGATCTGGGTTCAGGATGGTGGACTGGTTCCGCCGAGATCGGGTGGGTGGCGGACTGCCGGGTTCTCGGTGATCTGGGTTCAGGATGGTGGACTGGTTCCGCCGAGATCGTGGGTGCTTCGTGGTGCGGGTTTCCGGATGGGTGCCGCCGAGATCGTGGGGGTGCCACTGCGCTGGTGGGCGGGCGTGCGTCACTCGGAGATGGCGAGGGCGTAGACCTGCTTCTTCGGGAGGTCGAGACGCTTCGCCACGGCGGCGATTGCGTCACGCTTCGACGAGCCGGCAGCCATCTCGTCGCGCAACGCAGCGCGGACGGCATCGTCGTCGGGCGGCGAGTCGTCGGTCACGGCACCGCCGAGCACGATCACGTACTCGCCGCGCGGCTCGCCGACGTCGATCGTGCCGAGCGTGCCGCGCACCACCTCCTCGTACAGCTTCGTCAACTCGCGACACACCGCGACCGGGCGTTCGGCGCCGCACGCCGCTGCGAGGTCGGTGAGGGTCCGCTGGATCCGGTGCGGCGCCTCGTAGAGCACCACGGTCCGCGTCTCGTCGGCGAGACCGGTCAGACGTGCGCTGCGATCGCGGCCCGACCGAGGCAGGAACCCTTCGAACACGAAGCGTTCGGTCGGCAGCCCGCTGATCACGAGCGCTGTCGTGACGGCGTCCGGCCCGGGCACGGCCGAGACGGCGTACCCGGCATCGATCGCCGCCCGGACCAGCCGTTCACCGGGGTCGCTCACCCCCGGCATCCCGGCGTCGGTGACGACGGCGACGTCACCGCCCGATCCGAGCACGTCGAGCACGTCGCTGATCCGGTGGTACTCGGTGTGGTCGTTCGCGACCGCCAGCCGGTTCGCCCGGACTCCGGCATGGTGGAGCAGCTTGCCGGTGCGGCGCGTGTCCTCGCAGCAGACCAGTTCGGCGGCTGCGAGGATCTCGATCGCCCGTGGCGTGAGATCGCCGAGGTTGCCGATGGGTGTCCCGACGAGCCACAGGGTGCCGGGGCCCGACGCCGGGTCGGGCGTCGCGGTCACGAGTCGTCGCCCCGGATCTCGATCACGTCGCCGACCCGCAACCCCCAGCGGGCGAACGCGCCCGCCTCGGCCTCGATCACGAGCGACGCCGACCACACCGGCACGCCGATCCGGTGGCTCTTCATGTGCATCGTCTTCACCACGGTGCCGTCGTCGTCGAGGAATGCGACGTCGATCGGGAACTGCATCCCGATCGTGTGGATCCATCGGCACGGCGTGAGCACGATGGCGCCGTCGAGGTGCTCGCGCCCGAGCAGGCCTTTGCGGCGAGCGGTTCGGGAGTCGGCGACCTCGGCGGATGCGAGCACGCGCTTGTCGTCGGTCACCAACCAGGCCACACGCGAAGTGTGCCACGTCGAGGTGCGGCGTCACACGCCGCCGGTCGGTCAGGCCTGTGCCCAGGCGGCGCGCATGTCGGCGGCGCGCCGTTCGCCCGACACGATCTGGGTCACCAGTCCGGTGCCGGCGGCGACGGCCCAGATCACGTACCAGTACCACTCGTCGTTGAGTTCGTCGGTGATCGCAGCGGTTCGGGTGATCTGCTCACTGTCGAGCTGGCCGGTGAGCAGCATCAGGCCGGCGACGATCGCCGACGCGCCGGCCATGGCGCTCAGCACGATCAGCAGGATGGACGGGAGGTCGCCGACGATCGCGACGATGGCGAGTGCGATGCCGAGCGCCAGCCCGGCGAGCACGATCAGCCAGTTCCAGCTCACCCCGAACGCCACGAGGATGCTGGCGCCGAGGGTGAAGCCGATCGAACCCATGGCGAGTGCGATCGAGACCGCGTAGTAGAGGTAGGCGATCGCGGCGAAGACGAGTGCGAGGAGCACGGCGAGCGTCCACGACAGCGCGTTGGCGAGGATGCCGCCGTCGTCGGCGCCGATACTGGCGCCGAGTGCGAAGCCGACCAGCGCTCCCCAGATGGCGATCACGATTCGCATGGCGATGTAGCCCTGGTAACAGAACACGCCACCGACGGCGATCGCCAGCAGCCCGGCCACCCAGTCGCTCATGCGGCCATCATGACACGCCCGATCTCAGCGTGCGATCCACCGGCCCGGTCGACCGGGGACGGCCAGTCGGCGCAGCAACAAACCGCCGGCGACGAGCAGGGCGGCTGCCAGGAGCAGCGCTCGTGTCGCGGTGCCGGTGGGTGGGATCTCCTCGGCGGGCTGGGGGACTGCGGCAGCGAACGAGCAGACCGCCGGCTCCAGCGCCCCGCTCGGGAGGAAGCGGTGGCAATGCAACGGCCCGGTCGCGATCGACGGGTCGTCGGCGCTCGCGCACGAGACGACGACATCGGGTTCGGCGTCGTCGTCGGACAGCGCATCGTCCAACGTCATCGAGCGCAGTACGAAACGTTCGCTCATCACGGAGTCGGATGGCAGGACGGTGCGCGTGGACTCGATCGCGCTGCCGGTCGAGGTGACCGCGACGATGCCGACCACGTCGCCCGTCGCACACTCCGCTCGCCCGAGCACGATCTCGAGCGGTGTCTCAGGTGGAGCGTCGACGACGTGGATGGTCTGGACGAACAGCTCACCGGTCCGGAGCGACGGGCCCTCCGGGAAGGGGAGGGGCGGACAGTCTGCTTCACGGTCGCCGTAGCCGATGATGGCGTCCGGCCCGAGCACGACCGGATGGCACCATTGACGAGCATCGTTCGTCCCCGGCCCGTACCCGGACGCCGGATCCGTGATGCAGCGTCCCTCGAGGACGATCATGGCGGTCCCATCGCTCGGAAAAGCGTCGAGCGGAACGTCGAACGTCAGGTCGATGCTGCGCAGCGTCGGGGGGCCGTCCGCGGCGGGTTCCTCGGCGAGCCGTTGCGTTCGTGCCCCATCCCCGTCGAGCACGTCGACCACGACGGTCTCGTCGTTGTAGCAGCTCCCCACCAGCTCCATCGACGACACCGGTCGAGCGCTGCTGACCTCCGGGTCGCGGATCGAGGCGGTGAGTCCGCGGATCAGCACCCCGCGTCCTCCGACCGCGTTGTCGGTCAGGGCC
>JBPEWX010000741.1:0-4936 GCA_052032235.1 Ilumatobacter sp.
CTCCACGGTCACCGTCGAGATCGAGTTCGTCGACCCGACGAACGTCCCGATCGTCGGTGCGGCGATCGGCGACGTCAGGCTCACCGGCCGCGCCACGATGCCGCGCGAACCCCCGTGATCACGGATGTTCGGCGGGGGTCGCCGGTACATTCCGGTGGGTGTCACCACTGGGCCGCATCCGAGAGCAGGCAGACGGGACGACGATGGTCGAACTCGACGGCGACGCCGACCTCGGCGCACTCCCGACGCTCCAACAACTGTTGACGCGCGCGGTCGATCGAGCGACGAACGTCGTGGTGGTCGATCTCGACGGCCTGACGGTGCTCGACGACTCGGCGCTCGGTCTGATCATCGGCGCCGCGGCGGCGGCACGCCGGCGCGACGTCGAGTTGCGGTTGATCTGCACCGAACCACGGCGGCGGGCCCGCCTGGCCGACACCCGCCTCGATCAGATCCTGCCCGTCGACGACCACAGCAGACGCTGAGCGCGCGAACCGCCCGGGCCGAGCGGGTGCGCACCGGGCACACTGGGCCGGTGACCCCGTACACCGCCGTCATCTTCACCAGCCGCCGGACCGACCGCGACCCCGTCGGCTACGCCGCCATGGCGGACGAGATGGAGCGCAAGGCCGGCGAACAGCCCGGCTATCTCGGGATCGACTCGGTGCGCGCCGCCGACGGAGCCGGCATCACCGTGTCGTACTGGGTCGACCGCGAATCGGCGGCAGCGTGGAAACGGGAAGCCGAGCATCTCGCCGCCCAGCGCATCGGCCGCGACCGCTGGTACGACGAGTACCGGGTCCGGGTGGCCACGGTCGAGCGGGAGTACGCCTTCGTCCGCCCGATCTTCCACCTGGCACTGCCCGACGACTGGGCAACGGCGACGGCTGCAGGCGAGTACCCGTGGAGCACCCGCGGCATCACCGTCGAACAGGAAGGGTTCGTCCACTGTTCGTTCGTCGACCAGATGGAGGGCGTGGCGAACCGCTTCTACGCCGACCTCGACGAACTCGTCGTCCTCCACCTCGACCGAGCCGCCGTCGCCGACACGCTGCGCATCGAGCCGGCCTCCGACCTCGTCGACGAACGGTTCCCGCACCTGTACGCCCCCATCACGACGAACGCCGTCACGGCGACCACGGTGTGGCGACGTGACGGCGAGGTCTGGGTCGATCCGCCGGTGACGACGGACCGACCCTGAGCCCGACGGGTCGGGCGGTACGGATCAGGGACCGCTGAAGATCCCGTCGACCGACGAGTTCTCGAGGTTCTCGTAGTAGGTGACCTTGGGGTCGTAGTCGCGAGCCGCCTCCTCGTGGCTGGCCGTCTCGGCGCGGCCGACGACGAACCAGTGCACCTCGTCGGGGCCGTCTGCCAGTCGGAGCGTGCGCTGGCTGGCGTACATCCGGGCGAGCGGCGTCCACTGGGACACGCCGGTGGCCCCGTGGATCTGGATCGCCTCGTCGACGATCGCGCACGTGCGGATCGGCACCATGGCCTTCACCGCACTCACCCACACGCGGGCTTCGGCGTTGCCGAGTTCGTCCATTGCCTTGGCGGCGGTGAGCACCATCCGACGACAGGCCTCGATCTCGATCCGGGCCTTCGCGATGACCTCGGGGTTCTTGCCCAGACGTGAGAGCGGCTTGCCGAACGCCTCACGGGTGAGTCCCCGCTTCACCATCAGTTCGAGCGCCCGTTCGGCCGCGCCGACCGAACGCATGCAGTGGTGGATACGGCCGGGGCCGAGCCGGAGCTGGCTGATCTCGAAGCCGCGGCCTTCACCGAGCAGCATGTTGCTCGCCGGGACACGCACGTTGTTGAAGCGGATGTGCATGTGACCGTGCGGCGCATCGTCCTCACCGAACACGTGCATCGGGCCGAGGATCTCGACGCCGGGCGTGTCAGCGGGCACCAGGATCTGCGACTGCCGCTTGTGCGGCGGGCCGTCGGGGTTCGTCTGCAGCATGACGATGTAGATCTTGCAGCGCGGGTCGCCGGCGCCGGAGGCGTAGTACTTCTCGCCATTGATGACGTACTCGTCGCCGTCGCGCTCGGCACGACACGAGATCTGCTTGGCGTCCGACGACGCCACATCGGGCTCGGTCATCACGTACGCCGAGCGGATCTCGCCGTTCAGGAGCGGCTTCAGCCACTGCTCCTTCTGCTCCGGCGTGCCCACTCGTTCGAGCACCTCCATGTTGCCGGTGTCGGGCGCCGAGCAGTTCAGGCACTCGGACGCGATCGGGTTCTTGCCGAGCTCGATCGCGATGTACGCGTAGTCGAGGTTCGACAGGCCCTCACCCGTCTCGGCGTCGGGCAGGAAGAAGTTCCACAGACCCTGCTCCTTCGCCTTCGACTTGATCGACTCGAGCAGTTCGAGCTGTCCGTCGCCGTACCCCCACCGTTCGGCGCGTCCCTCACCGAGCTTGAAGTACTCCTCGGTCTTCGGCTCCACCTCTTCGGCGATGAATTTCTTCACGGCCTCGTACAGGGGCTTGGCCTTGTCGGACATGCGAAGGTCGAACATGTCGACGGTCGATGGCAACGCTGTCATGCGGGCTCCTCGGGTTAGTCAGGATGGGAAGAACGGGCGTCATCGGCGAACTTAGCCACGCGTCCCGTCCGATCTCCCATCGGGGGCGATCCGCGTTCAGTCGGTCGGCCGCGGTTTGCGTCGGCGGTCGGCGCGACGCATGAAGCGCTCCTGTTCCTCCTCCAACGCGTGCTCCTCGGCCACCAATCGTTCGAGGCTCGCGAGCCGTTTCGGGTCGAGCTCGCCCGCTTCGACCGCGGCGCGAACGGCGCACCCGGGCTCACGATCGTGCTTGCAGTCGCGGAACCGACAGTGGTCCATCAGATCGAAGACGTCGGCGAAGGCCCGCTCGATCCCGTCGCCCGACAACCACAGACTCACCGCTCGGACCCCGGGCGTGTCGATCAGCCACCCTTCGCCCGGAAGACGCAGGAGCTGCGCGGCGACGGTCGTGTGACGACCCCGCTGGTCGCCCTCACGGACGTGGCCCGTGTCCATCACGTCGCTGTCGAGCAGCGCGTTGACGAGGGTCGACTTGCCGACGCCCGACGCACCGAGAAAGGCCAAGGTCTTGTTGCCGCGGGCAGCGTCGAGGACCGGCTCGATCCCGATCCCCTCGAGACCGCTCACGATGAGGACGGGAGCCCCGAGTGCGACCTCGGCCAGTTCACGGCGTGTCGGTTCGGGGTCGGCGACGAGGTCGACCTTGGTGAGCACGACGACGGGTTCGGCACCCGAGTCGTAGGCGAGCACCAGCTCGCGTTCGAGGCGTCGCTGGTTCGGCGGTGCCCCGAACGCATGGACGAGGAAGACCACGTCGATGTTCGCGGCGAGCACGTCGGCCTCGAAACGATCACCTTCGTGCGACGCACGACGCGTGAACGCCGAGGTGCGCTCGACGATGTGGTCGACCCGCTCCCCGTCGTCGGACGGCACGACCCAGTCACCCACAGCCACGTCGACGAACAGGTTGCGGACCCGCAACGGTTCGTCGTCGTCGGCCGAACGCATGACGGTGCTCCATCCACGATCGATCCGCGACACCCGGCCGGGCGCACCGGGCGCGCCGATCGACTGCCACGACGCCTCGAGGGTGTCGTTCCAGCCGAGCGAGCGATCCGGTTCCACCGCCGAGACGGTATCCACTCCCGGCGGGTCGGGGCTCACGAGAACGCCGAGATCGAACCGGACGGTTCGAGGACGAGCAGGGTCCCGGGGGCGACCTCGAACGAGGCGGCGGCCGGCAGCGAGACGTGCCATCGCTCGTCGCCGTCGAACCCGAACGCCGAGACCGACCGTCGGCCGTCACCGAATGCCGTCGCGACGACGAACCCGTCGGCGCCGATGACCGGGGCGGCGCTCGACGTCAGCCCCGATTCGCTCACGGCGAGCGTCGATCCGTCACGGGCGTCGACGAGCGCATGGCCGACGCGACCCGACGCCGGATCGGTGACGCTCACGGCGGCGACCGGGCCGATCTCGGTCCGGACGGGCGGGCGGACCCGCCCGTCGAACTCCCAGACCGGCTCGATCGCGCCGCGGCTCACGTCGAAGCCGATCGACGTGGCGGCGGCGACGATCCCGAGCGTTGTGCCGGGCACCTCACCCACCAACTCGGGGAACGCCATGGTCGCCCGAGCCGTGGGATCCACCAGGTCGTCGACGCGGCGGCGGTCGACGACATCGCCGGCGTCGTCGAACAGGACCAGTTCGTCGTCGTCGCTCAGACCGACGATGCGTTGACCGACCGGCGTGATCGCCCGGAGGCCGTCGGCCGGGACCGCCGGCCCGACGCGCGTCCCGTTCCGCAGGTCGAGCACGGCGAGGAGATCGCCGACGAGGGTGACGAAGTACGGCGTCGCCGTCGACATCTTCACCGGCTCGGCAGGCTCGCCGACGTCGTCGCCGGTGCGGGGGTCGAGCACCCGCATCACGACACGGTCGCGCCGGCCGTCGAACACCACGGGAGCGCCCGGTCCGGGAATCGCGACGGCGTGGTCGGCTCGTCGACGCCACAGCAGCGTCCCGTCGACCGGGTCGAACCCGACGATGGTGACGTCGGAGTCACCGGTCGTCGTCACCACGACGACGGCCTCGTCCGAGAACGCGATCGCGGGGTCGGCGCCGACGAACGGCGCTCGCCAGCGGAGCTCGCCGTCGGCCAGGTCGTAGACCATCACCTCGGCCGCGACCACCCGGGCGACTGCGGTCCGCCCCCAGGCGATCGGTGCGTCGCGGTC
Source organism: Ilumatobacter sp. (assembly GCA_052032235.1). Taxonomy (GTDB): domain Bacteria; phylum Actinomycetota; class Acidimicrobiia; order Acidimicrobiales; family Ilumatobacteraceae; genus Ilumatobacter. The sequence goes on from JBPEWX010000741.1 coordinate 4,777, forward strand.
GGCGACCGGCTCGAGGGTCCACCGTTCGGCGACGTCGGCCGGCAGCGACGGGGCGCCATCGCCGAGCGGCGGCGCCAAGGTCCAGGGTCCGTTCCCGCCGGCCACCGAACGCTCCGGGCGCGCTTCGGAGTGGTCGGGCCAGATGACCGAGGCCACGCCC
>JBPEWX010000742.1:0-4442 GCA_052032235.1 Ilumatobacter sp.
CACCGAGAACCCGAACACGCCGGACGCCACCGCCGTCGAGCGCGAACACCGCACCCCGTCCCGAACCCAGATCACCGAGAACCCGAACACGCCGAATGCCACCACGATCTCGGCGGACCGAGTCCACCATCGTGAACTCACATCACCGAGAACCCGAACACGCCGGACGCCACCACGATCTCGGCGGCAACCGTCCACCATCCCGAACCCAGATCACCGAGAACCCGTCCACCACGATTTCGGCGGCACACGTTCGAGAAGCCGCACCGCAGACCGAGAACCCACCCGACACCGGCGCCGGCCCACATCTCGGCGGCAACAGTCCACCACCCGGACCCAGGTCACCGAGCACCGACAGAACCCGGGTTTCCGGGTGGTCGTCTGTGTCGGGCGCCACTTGCCCGTAGACTGGTCGATCGTGGCACCTCCGAAGCGCAAGTCCGGCGGCGGCCGTGTGACCCCGAAGGGAACCCGTCCCGGCGAGGGCCAGCGGATCGCCAACCCCGAAGAGAACGAGCGCGGCGTGCACACGTCGTCTCGCTACACCCCGCCGGTGACGTCGGAGATGCGCGAGCCCAAGCCGTGGATCCCGGTGCTCATGCTCGTGCTGCTCGGCCTCGGCATGGTGGTCATCATCGTGCGCAACCTCGGTCTGGTCGACGGCAACTGGCCGCTCTTCATCGGCCTCGGGTGCTTCCTCGGCGGTCTCTACACCGCCACCAAGTGGCGCTAGACGTCCACGCCTGACCCGGCAACCCGGGCCCGTCCTCCTGCAGCTCGCGTCAACCCTTGCGCGCGCACGGTGATATCCGTCGCCCACCGGTTGTCCACACATCCGGAATGACAACCGTGTCATTTCCCCCAGACTTATCCACAGAACTGTGGACGAGTCAGTCGTACAGGGGCGGAACGATGATCATGTCCTCGAGGCAGTGCCTCGGCGGCGGCGGATCGTCGTCGGGGGCCATGGTCAACTTGAGCTCAACGCCGCAGACATCGCAGCGATACCTCACGTTCACCTTGCGGAGTTCGCCGGGCTCGGGCGGATCGATCGGCGGCGCCGAAAGCGCTTGCAGCATCGCCCACCCGAATCGCCAGATCCCGACCATCAGGAGCAGGCCCAGGGCGACCCACACCACGGTGCCCACAGCCGACGCCACGATCATGCGGTCACGCTATCGGTTTATCCCCAACCCCTGTGCACAGTGGAGAACAGGGTCGGATTCGGCCGATTTGGCCTGTGCTTGACACACTCGACACGCCGAGCGGGCGGGCCGCCACCGGCTCGGACGCCGGAGACGGGCCGCCCACCGAACCGCCGTCGACGACGCGAGTCAGCCCTCGAGACGCTCGATGATGGTGGCGTTGGCCATGCCGCCGCCTTCGCACATCACCTGCAGTCCGTACCGGCCGCCCGACCGCTCGAGCTCGTGCAGGAGCGTGGTCAGCAGCCGGGCACCCGAACTGCCGAGTGGGTGACCGAGCGCGATCGCCCCGCCGTTGACGTTCACCTTGTCGAGGTCGGCGCCGGTCTCGCGCTGCCAGGCCGCCACGACGGCGGCGAACGCCTCGTTGATCTCGATCAGGTCGATGTCGTCGAGGGTGAGGCCGGCCCGCTCGAGCACCTTGCGAGTGGCCGGGATCGGAGCCGTCAGCATCAGGCGGGGGTCGGCGCCCGACACGGCGAACTCGACGAAGCGGGCACGAGGTCGCAGCCCCAGTTCGCGGGCCGCCTCCTCGCTGGCGATCAGCACGGCGGCAGCGCCGTCGGTGATCTGGCTGGAGTTCCCCGCCGTGACCCGCCCGCCCGCTTCGGCGGCCACGAACGCCGGCTTCAGCCGGGCGAGCGTCTCGAGGTCGGTCGGGCGGACGCCTTCGTCGTCGACCATGAGTGACCCGTCCGCGTCGACGACCGGCACGATCTCGCGCTCGAACCGGCGCTCGGACACGGCCTGTGCGGCGCGGCGCTGCGACTCGAAGCCGATGCGGTCCATCTCGTCACGCCCGATGCCCCACTGATCGGCGACCAGTTCGGCCGACACGCCTTGGGGCACGAGGCCACCCGCCGGGGCGTAGCGGGCTCCGAGCTTGGGCCCGAACGGGTAGCCGTATCGACCGTCGGCCATCGATGCCCCCATCGGCACGCGCGTCATCACCTCGACGCCACCGGCGACGACGACGTCGTACGAGCCCGCCATCACGCCTTGGGCCGCGAAGTGAGCGGCCTGCTGACTCGATCCGCACTGTCGGTCCACGGTCGTGCCGGGCACGGTGTCGGGCCATCCGGCTGCGAGGACGGCGTTGCGGGCCACGTTGATGGCCTGTTCGCCGACCTGCATGACACACCCCATGATCACGTCGTCGACAACGGCGGGATCGAGGTCGGTGCGGTCGCGGAGGGCCTCGAGTGCGACGGAGGCGAGGTCGACCGGGTGCCACTCGCGCAGGCGACCGTTGCGTTTCCCGAGCGGTGTGCGAACCGCATCGACGATCACGGCGGTGGTCATCGCCACAGTGTGACCGACGACACGTCCGCGCGCCGAACCCGGCCGATGGCGGGTCGCACGGAGCCGGGACGAAGGGCTCTTGGCGGTGTGCCCGAGGTCACGCGAGACTGTGTCGCATGACACAGCGCTCCACGATCGCCGAGCTCGATGCGAAGGTCGCCGGACAGACGGCCCCTCGCTGCTTCCTCCAGCAGGTCGCCGAGCAACCCGACTTCCCGTTGCTCAACTCCATGAAGGACGGCGGCGGCTGGAACACGTGGACGGTGTCGCAGGTCCGCGACCTCGCCGCGCGGGCGGCGGCGGGCTTGCTCGCCGACGGGGTGTCACCGGGGGAACGGGTGCTGCTCATGATGCGCAACATCCCCGACTTCCACTGGCACGACCTCGGCGCGCAGTTCGTCCGTGCGACGCCGGTGTCGATCTACAACTCGTCGTCCCCGGAGGAGATCGAGTTCCTCGCCGGTGACGCCGGCGCCCGGATCGCGATCCTCGAGGACGACAGCTTCCTGCAGCGCATGTTGAAGGTGCGCGGCGCCCTGCCGCTGCTGGAGAAGATCTACGTGATCCATCCGCCGGAAGGTGATCTGCCCGACGGCGTGTTCCCGGTCGACGACCTGCTGGGTCACGGCGAGGCCGACCTCGACGCCCTCGCCGACGCCACCCAGCCCGACGACCTGGCGACGCTGATCTACACCTCGGGCACCACCGGCCCGCCCAAGGGTGTGATGATCAGCCAGTACAACGTCGTGTACACCGCCGAGTCGCTGTGGGAATCGATCGAGCGTCCCGACGCGAAGGGTTGGCGCGTCATCTCGTACCTGCCGATGGCTCACATCGCCGAGCGCATGACGAGCCACTACCGCACCCTCATCGACGGGCTCGAGGTCTACTGCTGCCCCGACCCGAGCGAACTCACGTCGTACCTGCGCGAGGTCCACCCGCAAATGCTGTTCGGTGTGCCGCGCGTGTTCGAGAAGATCTACGCGGGCGTGACCGCTGCCCTGTCGGCCGACCCCGAGAAGAAGCAGCAGTTCGACGACGGCGTCGCCGCGGCGATCGAGATCAAGCGTGCGCAGCGCGAGGGCACCGCGACCGACGAGCAGGTGGCCACGCTCGAGTTCCTCGACGCCGTCGCCTTCTCGACGGTTCGCGGCCTGGTCGGTCTCGACGAGCTCGAGCTGGCGATCACCGGTGCGGCCCCGCTGCCGGCGCAGGTGCTCGAATGGTTCAACGCCGTCGGTGTGAACCTCGCCGAGGTCTACGGGCTGTCCGAGACGAGCGGCCCGATGACCTTCACGCCGGCCCGCAACAAGCCGGGTTGGGTCGGTCAGGCGATCCCGGGCTGTGAGGTCGCGATCGCCGACGACGGTGAGGTCATCTGTCGTGGTGGCAACGTGTTCCAGGGGTATCTCAACCAGCCGGAGAAGACGGCGGAGGTGCTCGTCGACGGCTGGTTCCACTCGGGCGACATCGGCGAGATGGACGACGAGGGGTACGTGCGCATCGTCGACCGGAAGAAGGAACTGATCATCACCTCCGGCGGCAAGAACATCAGTCCCGCCAACCTCGAGGCGGCCCTGAAGCTGATCCCGCTCGTGGGTCAGGCGTGTGCGATCGGCGACCAGCGCAAGTTCATCTCGGCGCTGCTCGTGCTCGACCCCGAGGTCGCCCCGGTCTGGGCGGCCGACAACGGCAAGGGCGGCATGTCGCTCACCGAACTCGCGACCGATCCCGACGTGATCGCGCTCGTGCAGCAAGGCGTCGACGAGATCAACGAGCAGTTCGCGCAGGTCGAGCAGATCAAGAAGTTCGTGCTCATCGGTGAGGAGTGGATGCCCGACTCGGACGTGCTCACGCCGACGTCGAAGCTGAAGCGGCGTGGCATCCACGCCCGCTACGCCGACCAGATCGAGGCCCTGTACGCCTGATCCGGGG
>JBPEWX010000743.1:0-3545 GCA_052032235.1 Ilumatobacter sp.
ACGCCGACCTTGTTGCTGACAGCGACCGTCGCTCTCTCGACGACCACCCCGGTCACGGCCGCCGCGCCGGCCAACGATGACATCGACGACGCGCGCATCGTCGATTTGCTCGACCTCACCGTCGACGGAGACACCGACGAGGCAACACTCGAGAACGGAGAGGACGCCGCGCTCCCCATCTGCCAGTCGAACGTCGGCGGCTCGGTGTGGTATCGCTGGGACTCCGGCCCGGGCGGGACCGTGACGCTCTCGACCGAGAATCCGCTGACCGAGTTCGACACCGTCATCGACACGCTCCGTGTCGATGAGGACGGGCCCGATCCCTTCGTGCAGGAGTGGTGTAACGACGACGCCGGCGGCGGCAGGCAGTCGACACTCACCTTCGAGGCCGAGCCCGACTCGACGTACTACTTCCGTGTGTCGGGCTGGAACGGTCAGACGGGCTACTTCGTGCTCGACGTCGACATCGAGCCGTGCGCGTTGCTCGTCGACGGCGATGCCACCGGCCTCGGCGACGGCAGCAGCTGGGCCGACGCATTCTCGAGCCTCGAGGACGCGCTCGAAGCCGCAAGGCCCTGTTCGAGCGTCCCTCGCGAGATCTGGGTCGCACCCGGCACCTACGTCCCCGAGGGCGGCACCAACGCCTCGACGTTCTACGTCGAGGCGTCGACCGACCTCTACGGATCGATGCCGTGGGGGGCCGCCGGTCGCGCCTGGGCAGGAACGGCGTCGGAACGCAGCATCCTCTCCGGCGACCACCTGGGCAACGACACCCAGACCCCGTCGAGTCGGGACGAGAACTCGATCGGGGTGCTGACCTATTTCAGTACCCAGACGTACAACATCCTCCGCTCGTTCGACATCGTCGGCGGAGGACCCGGCCAGCCGGGCAACCTCAACCGTGGGACGCCGACGCTCGGTGCGCTCACCGTGGCGACGGCCTCCGGGGTGTCCGCAATCGACGTCAGGCTCCACGACAACGCCGGGGCCGCGGTCGTCGGCGTCGACAACTCGAGCTATCTCGCGCTGCTGAACAGCCGGGTCGAGGACAACTCGGTGACCAATGACGCAGGCGCCGCGACCGGCACGTACTACGCCCCGATCTACGTGAACGACAGCAGGATCTACGTCCAGAGTTCGCTCATCGCCGACAACGCCGGCAACGAGGCCGTCGCAGCACTCGCGCTGGGAGGTCCGGGGTCGGAGGGCGACGTCATCTCGACGACGGTGGTCAGCAACGGTGGAGCAGTCGCCGGTTTCCCGCTGGTGAGCCACAGTGGCGCCTCCCTCACCGTCACCAACTCCATCCTGTTCGACAACTCATTGGACACCCCGACCGGACTCGGTGGCGGCTCGGTGGGTCTGGGCAGCAATCTGATCGGCGTGGACCCGCTGTTCGTGGACGCCGGAACCGGGGACTACCGGCTCGACATCGACTCACCGGCGCGCGGTATCGGGAACAACGCTGCGCTCGGACCCGATGGCCTCGACATCGACTTCGACGGTGACACAGCCGAACCGATGCCCGACCTCGCCTTCGGTCCTCGCATCGTGAACAGCACGACCGACGCCGGTGCGTACGAGGGCACAGGTCCAGACACGCGCCCCGACCGCGACGGCGACGGTGTCGCCGACGAGTTCGACAACTGCCCCGCAGTGTCGAACCCGGGTCAGACCGACGGGGACGGGGACGGGATCGGCGACGCCTGCGACCCGGTCGACGACGACGACATCGACGGTGACGGCATCGACAACCCCGACGACAACTGCCCCGCAGTGTTGAACCCGGGCCAGTCCGACGTCGATGGTGACGGCGCCGGTGATGCCTGCGACGAGCGCAACGACAACAACGCCTACACCTCGCTCGACCCCGCCCGCTTCGTCGACACCCGCCCCACCGGCGACACCCTCGACGACCGCTATGAACGAACCGGGGCGAATCCCGCCGGCACCTTCATGGAGGTCGACATCGCCGGCCGCGGCGACGTCCCCGACGACGTCAACGCCGTCATCGTCAACCTCACCACCGTCGGCGCCCGAGCGGCCGGACACGCCACCGTGTACCCCTGCACGTCGAACGTCCCGACCGCCTCCACGGTCAACTACACACGAGGCGCGGTCACCCCCAACGAGGTCGTCGCCAAGGTTTCGGCGAGCGGATCGATCTGCATCTACACCCACGCCGAGGTCCACGTGATCGCCGACGTCGTCGGCTACGTCCCGCTCGGATCCCCACACACCCCGATCGCTCCGGCTCGATACGCCGATTCACGCGACGAAGCCACGTTCGACGGACGGTTCCGAGACACCGGTCCGCTCGCCGCCGGCACGACCTGGAAGGTCCAGATCGCCGGTCGCGGCGACATCCCGGCCGAGGCGACCGCAGCGGTCCTCAACGTGACCGCCGTCGGTCCGGTCGGACCGGGACATTTCACCGTCTACCCGTGCACCGCCGACGTCCCGACGGCATCGTCGCTGAACTACGCCACCAAACAGGTCCGTCCCAACGAGGTCATCGCCAAACTGTCCGCCACCGGCCACGTGTGCGTCTACACGCATGCGACGAGTCACGTCATCGTCGACGCCGTCGGATACCTCACGCCGACCGACGGCCACACCCCACTCGACCCCACCCGCTACGGCGATACCCGCGATCAGGACACCTTCGACGGCCGGTTCCGGGCGACCGGACCGATCGACGCCGGCACGACGTGGAAGATCCCGATCGCCGGTCGCGGCAGCGTGCCGTCCGGCGCCACGACCGCCGTCCTGAACGTCACCGCCGTCAAGCCGTCAGGCGCCGGGCACCTCACCGTCTACCCCTGCACCGCCGAGGTCCCCAACGCCTCGCACGTCAACTACACCCCCGGCGACGTCCGAGCCAACGAGGTCATCGCCAAGCTCTCGCCCACCGGACACATCTGCGTCCACACCCACGCCACCACCCACATCATCGTCGACGTCACCGGCCACAACGGCTGACCGTCGTGTGGGCTGCGCCCGCGTACCATCGGAAGAGTTCCTGAAGGCTCGTCCGTACGGTCGGCGGCGTGCAACACCTGAATGCCTCCGATCGTTCGATGCGCCGACTCGGCGCCTGGTTCGTGCTGTGTGCGATGGCGGTGACGTCGCTGGTCGTGATGCTGCCGACGGCCGGCACCGTCGACGCGGACGCCGTCGGGGCCGACATCGCAGTGAGCTACTACCACGGCTGCGTCGTCCACGATGACGGCGGTGTTACTTGCTGGGGACGCAACGACGACGGTCAGCTCGGACGAGGCTTCGAGTCGCCATGGGAGGCCCCCGGCCGGGTGCCGGGCCTGGACGATGTCGCCGAGGTCGCCGTCGGACAGTTGGTCACCTGTGCCCGACACATGAACGGCACCGTCTCGTGCTGGGGTAACGACGCATACGAGATGCTCGGCGACGGCACGCCTGGGGCCGTGCACCGCGCCAGCCCGCAGACGGTGCCCGGGATCTCGTCGGCCGTCAGCATCGACGTCGGCGCCCAACATGTCTGCGCTGCGTTGGCCGACGGCACGGTG
>JBPEWX010000744.1:0-1797 GCA_052032235.1 Ilumatobacter sp.
CGTTCCAGTCGATGCAGATGTCGACGCCGCCGGCCGGCGCAGGACCGTCACCGTTCCAGATCGCCATGACCCACAGCGGGCTGTACACGGCCGTGGTGTTGGTCGAGGTCGGATCGACGCCGATCGCGAGGCCGGCCTGCAGGGTCGGCGACAGCTGATCGAGGCCGAGCAGGGCGAAGCCCCAGTCGCGCTGCGTGCTGCCGGTGTCGTAGTTCTGGACCGCGTAGAACGGCTCGCCACCGTCGGACTCGAGGCGCGCTCCGGAGCCGGCGTCGGTGAGGTCGTACCGAGCGGTGCCACCGGCGGGCACGGTGACCGACCCGGCGACGCCGTCCTCGTCGGTGATGGTGACGGTGATCGCGGTGTCGCCCGGGTTGTAGACGGCGACCGAGGTGCCACCGATCGGGTTCGACCCGTCGGTGATCGCGACCGGCGTGAACGAGACGTCGTCGAACAGGCGGACCGGGTCGATCCGGAACCAGCGCCCCTGGAAGGTGGAGCACGGGTCGCCGGTGAGCAGGTTCACCGAGATCGACCCGCCGGTCGAGGTGATGGTGTCGCCGGCGAGGAGGCCTCCGTCGACGAAGTAGCTCTGCCCGGCGTCGAGGGTCACGGTCGTGCCGTCGGGGAGCGTGACCACGGTGCCGTTCGCTCGCGCCATGATCGAGGCGCCGGTGTAGTCGTACGTGTTCGGGAAAAGGGTGCCGAGGTTCTCACCGACCGGCAGTTCGTACGTGTTGCCCCAGGCGCTGGTGTCGGCGACCTCGACGGCGCCCGCGAGCAGCGTCGACGAGCCGTCGTTCCAGCCGACACGGGTGATGACGAGCCCGGTGGGCGACGTCAGGCGGTCGCCCGCGTCGTAATCGAGGGTGTAGCCCGACGTCGAGTCGAACGAGTCGTACTCGGCGCCCGGTGCGAGCGGCGACGAGACGCCGGGGTCGCTGATGGTGCGCAGGATCACGACCTCGCCGGGGAACAACAGATCGTCGGGGTGACCCGGCGCGAAACCGTTGCTCGGATCGCCGTCGCCCCACAGTTCGGTCGTGGACTGGGTGCGCGTGGTGGACGATCCGAGCCCGTCCTCGACATGGTCGTACAGGACGACCGCCGAGGTCGGGTTGCCGGCGGCGTCGAGCGGGGTGTCGCCGATGGTGATCGACGTGAGCATCGTGACGGTGTCCTGCGGCCCCGGGTTCGGACCGTTGAAGTTCGGACCGCAGACCTCGTTGGAGAAGATGTTCGACTGGGCGACCGAGACGTCGGCATCGGAGATCGGCAGGAAGTAGGTGGCCGACGCCGGCTGGCCCAGCGCGTCGGATCCGTCGGGCGCTGCCACGTCGACGACGGCGATGTTGTCGAGCGCGATGTCGTGCTGGTCGTTGTTCGACGACGCACCCTCGTCGACGTAGACCACCTGGAGCCTGATCTGCTGTCCGGCGAAGTCGGCGAGGCGCACGGTCTGCGGCAGCCACCCCGCCGCACCGTTCAGATCGGTGTCGCCGAGCTCGAAGACCTGATCGACGACCGCACCAGCCGCGTCGAGCACGTTGATCTGCACGTACGACTTGTCGGTGTCGTAACCCTGGTTGCCCTCGTCGCCGGCCACGAAGAACGAGTGGACGTCGAAGGTCAAGTACGGGTCGAGGGTTGCCGTCAGATCGATGATCGGCGAGGTCATGGTGCCGCCCGCCGTCGCCACGCTGTTGTCGAGCGCGACGAAGTTGCCGTCGAGGACGGGGATGTTGCCCGCAGGAGCCGTCGACGCGAGCGCCGTGCTCCGGACGGCCCAACCCGTAC
>JBPEWX010000745.1:0-2848 GCA_052032235.1 Ilumatobacter sp.
GGCGCTCCTGTTCGTGGTGGTCGTCTTCGGCCGCGCGATCGCGAACTTCTACGTGAGCGCGCTGTGGCACGACGCACTCGGTCGCAGCGACGTCTTCTGGGGTCAGATCTGGGCCAAGACGACGCTGTTCGTGATGTTCCTCCTGATCTTCCTGGTGATGGCGTTCGTCAACCTGTGGTTCGCCGACCGTGCGGCGCCCACCGAGTTCCCCGCCAACGTGCACCCGTACGTCGAGCGGTTCCACGAGGTGTTCGGCCACCGACTCCGCCTGCTCCGCTACGGCACGGCGTTCATCCTGGCCCTCATGCTCGCCCTGCCGGCAGCGTCGCGTTGGCAGGAATGGCTGCTGTTCCGCAACAGCAAGTCGTTCCCCGACTCCGACCCCCAGTTCGGCGTGAACGTCGGCTTCTACGTGTTCGAGCTGCCGTTCCTCACGTTCGCGATCGACTGGCTGTTCGCCGCCCTGGTGATCGTCCTGATCCTGACGATCGCCGCCCACCTCCTCAACGGCGGCGTGTTGTTCACCTCGGCCACGCCGACGGTGCGCTCGTCGACCAAGGTCCACATCGCCGTTCTCCTCGCGATCCTCGCCGCAGTGAAGGCGGGCGACTACTGGCTGTCGCGTTACGAGCTGACGAACGACACACGCGGGTTCGTGCAGGGCGCCACGTACACCGTGGTGAACGCACAGATCCCGGCCCTGATGCTGCTGGTCCTGATCGCGCTGACGACGTCGGTGCTGTTCCTCTCCACCATCCGGTTCGACCGCTGGCGTCTGCCGATCGTGGCGTCGGGGTTGTGGCTCGTGGTCCTGATCGGCGGCGCCGTGATCTATCCGGCGCTCGTGCAGTCGCTCGTCGTCAAGCCGAACCAGGAAGAGCGCGAGTCGGTGTACATCGCCCGCAACGTCGAGGCGACCCGTGCGGCGATGGGCATCGCCGACGTCGAGACCGTGCCGATCGAGTTCCAGCGGCTCACGGCCACCGACGTCGAGAGCGACCTCGAACCGATCCGCAACGTCCGACTGCTGAATCCGACGCAGATGCTGCCCCGCTTCTCGTTCGACCGTGGCGAGGTCGCCGGTCTGAAGATCGACGACCTCGACGTCGACCGCTACGAGCTCGACGGCGATGTCGAGCAGGTGCTGATCACCGCCCGCGAACTCGACCTCAACAACATCCCCAACAAGAGCTGGCAGGGCGAACACCTCGTCAGTACGCGCGGGTGCGGGCTCGTGCTCGCCTCGGCGTCGCAGGTGACCGAGGCCGATCGGCCCGACTACCGGACCCCGGCGCTCGACCGGCCCGAGCTCTACTTCAGCCCGTCGATCGGCGGGTACGCGATCGTCGGCACGAACGTCAACGAGACGCCGTGCGGCGGCACCGAACAGTACGCAGGCGACGCCGGCGTCGAGATGTCGTCGTTCTTCCGTCGCGCCGTCTTCGCGCTCGCGTTCCTCGACTACAACATCGTCGGCTCGGGAGCGATCGAGAGCGACAGCCAGATCCTGTGGACCCGCTCGGTCGAGGACCGGCTCGAGACCCTCGCCCCGTTCCTCGACTACGACGGCGACCCGTACCCGGTCGAGGTCGACGGTGGCGTCGTGTGGGTGGTCGACGCCTACACCTCGACCGGCCGCTACCCCTACGCACAGCGGATCGGCGACGTGCAGCTCAGCAGCCGCACCGGTCTGTCGAGCAGCGACAACTACGTGCGCAACAGCGTGAAGGCCACCGTCGACGCCTACACCGGCGAGGTCACCTTCTACGCGATCGACGACCAGGATCCGATCCTGCAGGCGTGGAGCTCGGCGTTCCCCGACCTGTTCACGTCCGGCGACGAGATGCCCGACGAGCTCCGGTCGCACCTGCGTTACCCCGAAGACCTCTTCCGGGTGCAGACCGACCTGTACTCGAAGTACCAGATCGCACCGCAGAACTTCTTCCAGCGGATCGGCGCCTGGTCGGTCGCCCAGGCCCCGTCGGTCGACCGGCGCGACACGCCGACCGCAGCAGCGAGTCCCGCCGACCCGACGAACGTCCAGACCGAGTTCGCCTCCGAGTCGGACGCCGAACGGTTCATCCCGTACTACACGATGTTCCGTGACGAGGTGACCGGCGAGGAAGAGTTCGTCATCCTCCGGCCGTTCGTCCCGTTCTCGACCGACGATCGCCGCACCGAGCTGCAGGCCTACATGACCGCGTCGAGCGATCCCGACACCTACGGCGAGATGACCACGTACGTCGTCGAGCAGGACCCGTTGCCCGCCGGCCCGCTGCGCGTCGCCGACCAGGCCGAGTCCGACTCCGACATCAGCCCCGAGCTGAGCCTGCTCGCCAACGACGAGACCGGCACCCAGGTGAAGTTCGGCGACATGCAGCCGATCCCGGTCGCCGACGGACTCGTCTACATCCGCCCCGTGTACGTCGTCGCGAGCGACGTGACCGAGTTCCGCCTCGTGATCGTGTCGCACAACAACCGGTCGGTGATGGAAGAGACGCTCGACGCGGCGCTCGCCCGCCTGTTCCCGGGGTACGACGGTGAGGTCGGCGAACGGATCCCCGATCCCGACGACGTCGGCGACGGCGACTCGAACGACCCGGGCGACGACAGCGAGACCGGTGAACCCGGCGACACCGACGAGCCGGACGAGCCGTCGGTCATCACCGGCGACGCCGCCGAGCTCGTGTCGCAGGCCGAGGCGCTCTACAACGAGGCCCAAGACCTCCTGCGCGACGGCGACCTCGGCGGCTACCAGGACAAGATCGACCAGATGGGCGAAGTCCTCGCCGCCCTCGCCGCCGAACTCGACTCGTAGTACCGCCGGGTCGGTTGGGGTCAGACCTCA
>JBPEWX010000746.1:0-10107 GCA_052032235.1 Ilumatobacter sp.
CGGGTTGTGCGTCAGCGCAACCGGATCACCGGGCACAGGAAGCTGCGCACCGAATCGCCGACGACGGCGTCACCGGCGGCGACCGCGGCGTCGATCTCCTCGTCGCTGTCGAGGTCGCCGCTGCCGTTGGCGTCGTGCGCCGCGACGGCGGCGTCGTAGTCGTCGAACGACACCGGAAGGACCTGCCAGCGGCCGCCGTTGTAGTCGCGATCGCCGGGAGCGGCGGTCGCCACGTTCGGTTGACCGTCGATCGCGTAGATCGTGTCGTAGGAGTGGGCGGGTGCACCGGTGTTCGTGAAATCGGTCGGGGTACCGACCGTTCGGTACATCTCCCCGTCGACGTAGAACGCCGGGCCGGTGACGCCACCGGCGCCGTTGCCCTTGCCGGCGGCGCCGACCACGGCGGCGGGGGAGAGGGCGGCGGCCACGATGACCGATGCGGTGATGAGCTTCTTCATGGGTTCGCTTTCCGGCGAGGGGAAGGCGGGGTTCCTCGCCGACACCCAGCTTCGGGATCGGCCGCGAAACGATCCAGTGCATCGGGCGGAACAAGCCGGAACACCCGGGGAACGGGCGCGAAACGTCGGTCCGGCGTCGAGACCCCGGGCGGCACCTAGGCTGACCTCGTGCGACGAACCGGCGACGGCTTCCTCATGTGTTCCGACGGTCACGTGCGCTGGGGCGTGTACGGCGCAGCCGGGGTCGTGTTCGTCGTCCGCTTCCCGGACGGGCCGCGGGTGATGCTGCAGAAGCGTTCGCAGTTCGCCCACGAAGGCGGCACCTGGTCGTGCGCCGGTGGTGCGCTCGACGAGGGCGAGGCGCCGCTCGACGGGGCGTTGCGTGAAGCGTCGGAGGAAGTCGGTTCGATCCCCGACGGCTACCGGGTGCTCGGCCAGACCGTGTTCGCTCCCGCGGTCGACTGGGCCTACACCACCTACGTCGTCGAAGTGCCGGGCGAGTTCGGTGCGTCCATCAACTTCGAGACCGACGCCGTTGCCTGGGACACACCCGACGAGGTCGAGCAACGTCCGTTGCACGCCGGCTTCGCCGCAGCGTGGCCCGACCTGCGCCGCATCATCGAAGACACCACCGACGACACCACCGACGACAGCGGCTGACGGCGACCGCCGCCGAACCGGTACCGTGGCGACCATGCGTAAGCCCGACGTGACCGTTCCCGAGACCGCCCCGCCGACCGAACTCGTCATCTCCGACGACGTCGAGGGGGACGGCGACGAAGCCGCTGCCGGTCAGCAGGTCACGGTCCACTACGTCGGCGTCTCGTGGTCGACCGGCGAGGAGTTCGACGCCTCGTGGAACCGGATGGAACCGTTCCGCTTCCCGCTCGGCCAGGGCTACGTGATCCAGGGCTGGGACCAGGGCGTGCAGGGGATGAAGGTCGGCGGTCGCCGCACCCTCCACATCCCGCCCGAGCTCGGCTACGGCGCCCAGGGTGCGGGCGGCGTCATCGCCCCCAACGAAACCCTGATCTTCGTCGTCGACCTCCTCGAGGTCGGCTGACCGAACCTTCGTCGAGTTCCGCCGTCGTCGCGGTCAGCCTTCGACGGCGGGCACTTCGTTGGCCTTGATCACGTCGCGGTACCAGGCGGCGCTGTCGCGCGGCGTGCGCTCGAGCGTGTCGAAGTCGATGTGGACGAGCCCGAACCGCTTGTCGTAGCCGAGCGCCCATTCGAAGTTGTCCATCAACGACCACTCGAAGTAGCCGCGCACGTCGACGCCCTGGTCCATTGCGTCCTTGAGCGCACGCAGGTGCAGGTCGAGGTACTCGATGCGTCGGCGGTCGGCGATCCGGCCGTCGACGATCGGGTCGTCGTAGGCGCACCCGTTCTCGGTGATGTAGAGCGGCGGCAGGTTGTCGTAGTCGGTGTGGAGCCGGACGAGCAGGTTCGTGAATCCCTCGGGTGTGATCGGCCAACCCATGTCGGTGTGCACCGGGCGGCGGTCGCTCTCGGTGGTGTTCTGCACGGTCGGGTAGGCGAGCATCCGGTTCACCGACGACTCGTCGGCTCGCACACCACGGACGAGGATGTCGTAGTAGTAGTTGATCCCCATCCAGTCGAGCGGCTGGTGGATCTCGGCGGTGTCGCCCGGGCGGATCGCATCAGCGAGCGGCCCGAGATCGTCGAGGAGGTCGGCGGGGTACTCGCCCTTCAGGATCGGATCGAACCACCACCGGTTGTGGATCCCGTCGATCGTCCGCATCTCGTCCTCGTCGGCATCCGGTGATCCTTCTCGGCGAACGTTCGACGGATTGATGACGGTCCCGAGCAGCAGATCGCTGCGTTCGGCGCGCATCGCCTGCACACCGAGTCCGTGTGCGAGCTGTTCGTGGTGGGCGACCGTGACGGCCGCCTTCGGGTCGCGCATGCCGGGGGCGTGGACGCCGGCGGCGTGTCCGAGGTAGGCGTGGCACCACGGCTCGTTGAAGGTCGCCCACATCTTCACGCGGTCGCCCAGGGCGCCGACCATGAGCGCTGCGTAGTCGGCGAAGTAGCTGGCGGTGTCGCGGTTGCGGAAACCGTCGATCGCCTCGAGCCCCGACGGCAAGTCCCAGTGGAACAGCGTCGCGTTCGGCGTGATGCCGTGGTCGAGCAGGAGGTCGACCAGTTTCGAGTAGAACGCGATGCCCTCGTCGTTCACCCGGCCCCGACCTTCCGGGAGCACCCGTGACCACGAGATCGAGAAGCGATACGCCTGCAGGCCCATCTCGGCCATCATCTTCACGTCGTCCTCGACCCGGTGATAGTGATCGCATGCCACGTCACCGGTGTGGCCGTTCGCGACCTTCCCGGGCGTGTGCGAGAAGTCGTCCCAGACACTCGGGCCGCGGCCGCCCTCCGCGGCGGCGCCCTCGATCTGGTAGCTGGCGGTGGCGGCTCCCCAGAGGAAGTCGGCCGGGAACGGAACTGCGGGACGTTCTGACACGGTGACGAAAATAGTCGGTTGCACCGCTCGTTGCTTGACCGCTCAAGACCGGTGGTCGGGGTACGTTGGCTCGCGTGACGGCCGAGCTGTGTGTGTTGGGGGACTTCGCGTGGGACGTCCTGATCCGGACCAACACCGAACTGATGCGTGGCGGCGACACGTTCGGGGAGGTGGCGCTCCTCCCCGGTGGCAGTGCGGCCAACGTCGCGGTGTGGGCCGCCCGGTGCGGACGCCCGACGCACTTCGTCGGCAAGATCGGGCGCGACCGAATGGGGCAGCTCGCCGTCGAGGATCTCGAACAGGAAGGGGTCACACACGACCTCGTCGAATCCGACGCGAACCTCACCGGCTCGGTCGCGGTGTTCGTCGATCACACCGGTGAGCGGTCGATGGTGTCGGGTCACGGCGCCGACTTCTTCCTCCTCCCGAGCGAACTCCCACGCGCCACGATCGGTGCCGCCCGGCACCTCCACCTCACCGCCTGGTCGTTCTTCACCGACCCGCCGCGCTCGGCCGCACGTGCCGGCGCCGCCATCGCACGTGGTGCCGGTGCCACGGTTTCGCTCGATCCCGGTTCGTTCCAGATGATCGGCGACATGGGCGTCGACCACTTCCTGTCGGTCACCACCGACGTCGGCGTCGACATCTTCCTGCCGAACAAGGAGGAAGGTCAGGCGCTCACCGGGGAGACGGAGCCCGAGCCGATGGCTCGCAGGCTCGCAGCGCTGTACCCCGGAGCGATGATCGTCCTGAAGCTCGACGCGGACGGCGCACTGGTCCTGAACGGCGGCGAGGCCACGCACGTCCCACCCGCCACCGCGCCGAGCGTCGTGGACGCCACGGGCGCCGGTGACTCGTTCGCCGGCGCGTTCCTCGCCAGGTGGCTGGGCGACGGTGACGCGATCGCGGCGGCGCGCTTCGCGAACCAGGTGTCGGCGTGGGTCATCCAACACACCGGGGCACGGCCGGCGCCCGGACCGCGGTTGCGCAACCTGCTCGACCACGCCCACTGAGCCTGCCGTCGACCCGACCCTCTACCATCGGCCCGAACCGGTGGGACGTTCGGGGGGACGGACATGAACGAGTTGTTGACGACCGACGAGGTGGCGACGTTCGTCGCACGCGGCTTCCTCGAGTTCCCGGGGGTGATCCCCGACGAGCTGAACTCGGCGGCGACCGACGAGCTCCACCGCATCATGGCGACATGGGGAAGCGCCGACCGGCCGTTCGCGCCGGCATCGGGCGACGCCTGGACCGACGTCTACCCGGACCCCTCGGCCGTCGGTGCCGTGCTCAGGCACCCGGCCGTGACCCGCATCGTCGACAGCTTGGTCGGGTCCGATGCCGTCTTCGACCACGACTTCGTCCACTTCAAACCTGCCGGTGATCCCGGCTTCCAGCCACTGCACGCCGACGCGATCATCGATCCCAACACGGCGTTCGACATCCAGATCTTCTATTTCCCCCACGAGGTGCACCCCGACGGCGGCGGCACGGGTTTCGTGCCGGGCACCCATCTCCGCCGAGTCCACGAGACCCAGGTCGGTCGCTACCGGCACCTCCGGGGCGAACGACGCTGGAGTGGTCCGGCCGGGTCGATCCTCGTGTTCCACCACGGGCTCTGGCATCGCGGCATGGAGAACCCCGGTTCGGCGGATCGACTGATGTACAAGATCCGACTGAACCCGACGCAGCCGCAGGTGCGGCGCTGGGACACCGCCGACCTCGCCGAACGCCAGAGCGCGGCGAACGATCACATCTTCGCCACGTTCGATCTCGCGAAGGTCGGGATGGCGCTCCGCCACCGAGAGGATTGGATGGGCGAGCAGGACCATCGCCTCGAACTGGTCGCCCGGACCGATCTCTGGCGGTATCTGACCGGTGACGACGATTTCGACCTGGACTGGTATCACTCTCGGCTCGCCCGGCGGGCGCCACTCGACGAGGTCGCGTCGTGAACAGTGAGACCGAACGCCAGCAGTTGTTGTTCGTCTGGACCGACGAGTCGAGCCTGCACGGACGCATCATCGGCTGGAGTTTCTTCGACGGCAACGACCCCGCCGCCGACCTCACCGAGCACGAGTATCAGCGCGGCGTCGACGTGCTCGCCGACGGGTGGCGGCTGATCCAGGGCTCACAGCTGCTGAACCGACCGGCGGGCGACGAGTACCAACACGGGATTCTCGAGTTCGAGTGGATCTTCGAACGGATCGTCGCCCGGCGTGTCGTTCATCCGCACGAATGACACGCCCCGACGGTTGACGGCGCGGTAGCCGTGGTACGACCATGAGGTGAACTCTCGTCACGAGGGAACAGCCGACGCCCGGAGGGGGTTGCTGACGTCATGCTGACTGCTGCCGCAGCCCGCGATCGCTTCGCCGCGACGCGAGGTCTCACCGAGGTGCTCGCTGCCCCGCTGTCCCCGGAAGATCAGACCGTCCAATCGATGCCCGACGTCAGTCCGACGAAATGGCATCGGGCCCACGTCACGTGGTTCTTCGAGACGTTCGTGCTCGACCGGTTCGCCGACGACTACGAGTCGTACGACGAGGCCTACCGGATGCTGTTCAACAGCTACTACGAAGGTGTCGGGCCCAAGTTCAGCCGCGCCCGTCGCGGCCTGCTCAGCCGACCCGGTGCCAACGAGGTCGGCAAGTATCGCGAGTACGTCGATGCCGCGATGCACGACCTGCTCGCCGGTGCCGCCGACGACGACGTCGACCTGCTCACCCTGGTCGAGCTCGGGCTCCATCACGAGCAGCAGCACCAAGAGCTCCTGTTGATGGACATCAAGCACGTGCTGTCGATCGACCCGCAGGGGGCGGTCTATCGCCCTGACAACGTCGACGCCACCGAGACGACAACGCTCACCTGGACCGAGTGCGACCCGGGCGGTCCGGTCGAGATCGGCCACGACGGCGACGGCTTCCACTTCGACAACGAGGCGCCACGTCACCACGTGTTCCTCGAACCGTTCCGCATCGCCGACCGACTCGTCACGGCAGGGGAGTGGGCGGCGTTCATCGCCGACGGCGGCTACGAACGCCACGAGCTGTGGCTGTCGGACGGCTGGCACATCGTCGGCGACCAGGGCTGGACGGCGCCGCTGTACTGGGAGGCCGACGGCGACAACTGGATCGTCCACACCCTGGGCGGGCCGCGCGAGATCGTCGACGGCGAGCCGGTGTGCCACGTCAGCCACTTCGAGGCCGACGCCTACGCCCGTTGGGCGGGTGCCCGCCTCCCGACCGAGTTCGAGTGGGAGTACGCGGCGACGCACCACGGCGACGTTCCGGACGCCGCCCGTCCGTTCGACGTCGAACGCCTCCAGCCCCGTCCGGCCGATCGCACCGATTCGCTCTCCCAGCTCTACGGCGAGTGCTGGCAGTGGACGTCGTCGGCGTACCTGCCGTACCCGCGGTTCCGCACCGCACCCGGCGCGGTCGGTGAGTACAACGGCAAGTTCATGTCGGGGCAGATGGTGCTGCGCGGCAGCTGTTCGTACACGCCCGCCGGTCACGCACGCCCGACCTACCGCAACTTCTTCCCTGCTCGGAATCGTTGGATGGTGTCGGGTGTGCGTCTGGCCGCCGACATCGACGACGCCTGATCTCCCCCACGGAGCCACCCATGAATCCATCGACACGACATGCCGTCCCTCCGACGTTCGACGTGCACCTCCACGGCGACTGGCGCCTCCGCGCGCTCATCGACGAGGTGCGGACCGGGCTGACCGCCTCACCGAAGCAGCTCACGCCGCGCTGGCTCTACGACGACCGCGGCAGTGAACTGTTCGACCAGATCACCCGACTCCCCGAGTACTACCCGACCGAGGCCGAGCGCGAGATCCTGCTCGCCCGCGCCGGTGAGATCGCCGACCGCACCGGAGCCGACACGCTGGTCGAGTTGGGGTCCGGAACCTCCGACAAGACCCGAGCGTTGCTCGACGCCTTCGATGCGGCCGGTCGCCTTCGTCGGTTCGTGCCGTTCGACGTCAGCGAACAGACGCTCAGGTATGCCGCAGCGATCCTCGCCGAACGCCATCCGGGGCTGCACGTGCACGGGGTCGTCGGCGACTTCCACGAACATCTCGCCGACGTGCCGAACGACGGCGTCCCCGTCCTCGCGTTCCTCGGTTCGACGATCGGCAACTTCTATCCGAGCGAACGGGCCCGCTTCTTCGGTGAGGTCGCCGACTGGATGACCGACGACGCCTGGTTCCTGCTCGGCGTCGATCTCGTCAAGCCGGTCGACCGCTTGATGGCTGCCTACAACGACCCCGCCGGCATCACGGCCCAGTTCACCCTCAACCTGCTGAGCGTGCTCAACCGCGAACTCGCCGCCGACTTCGACCTCACCGGATTCGAACACGTCGGCATGTGGGACCCGAACCACACCCGGGTCGATCTCCGGCTGCGCTCGTTGCGACAGCAATCGGTGGCGATCATCGGGGCGGAAGTCGACGTCGAGTTCGGCGACGGCGAAGAGCTGCGCGTCGAGATCTCGACCAAGTTCACGCGTGAGCAGATCGGCGCCGAGCTGGCCGCCGCCGGACTCGCGGTCGACGAGTTCTGGACCGACGCCGCCGGCGACGTCGCCGTCCTCCTCGCCCGACGGGCCTGACGGTCAGCCCTCCGGGGTCGTGACGCCGTCGACGCGGCGGGCGAGTGCGATCACGGGGTCGCGTCCGGGTCGGGACTCGTGCCGTCGTCGAGATCGTCGATCTCGGCGGGCTGCAGCGTCGCATCGAACAGTTCCGCGAGGCGAGGTCGGTGCTCCGGTTCGGCGACGATCAAGACGTCGTCGTCCACCTCGAGCACCGTGTTGCCCTGTGGCATGAACGAGTGGTCGCCTCGACGGACCAGCACGACGAGCACACCGGCGGGGAGGCCGAGGTCGAGCAGGGCGCGGCCCGTCGCCGCCGACGAGGTCGGCACGGTGACCTCGTGGAGCTGGGGCCCGTCGTCGCCGGTGATCACCGAGTCGAAGCTGATCTCGCGCGGGGGAGGCGGGTCGCCACCGAGCTTCAGCCACTTGGCGGCGGTCGAGATCGTCGTGCCCTGGATCAGGACCGAGGTCAACACGACGAAGAACACGACGTTGAACAGCACCGACGAGTTGTCGAGGCCCGCTGCGACCGGGAACGTCGCCAGGATGATCGGCGTCGCACCTCGGAGCCCGACCCACGACACGAACGCGATCTGTCGGGCCGGGAGGCGGTAGGGCAGCAGCGTGGCGAAGGCGGCGAGCGGCCGGGCGACGAACATGAGCAGTGCCGTGACGGCGAGCGCGGGGAGCACGACGTCGGGGAAGTCACTCGGGAACACCAGCAGACCGAGCATGACGAACATGGCGATCTGCATCAGCCAGGCGACGGCGTCGTGGAACCGGATCAGGCTCCGCTTGTGCACGAAGTTGCGGTTTCCCAGGGTGACACCGGCGACGTACAGGGCCAGGAAGCCGCTCCCGCCGAGCTGGGACACGCCCTCCAACACGATCAGCACGAAGGCGAAGGTGAACACCGGGTAGAGCCCGTCGAAGTCGAGAGCCACCCGGTTGATGATCCAGATCGCCGCACGGGCGAGCAGGTAGCCGGCGACGAGGCCGATCGACATCTGGAGGAAAAACGACGCCACGATGCTGCCGGCGCTGGCGTCGCCCTCGATCACGTCGATCATGGCGAGCGTGAGGAACACGGCCGCCGGATCGTTGCTGCCCGACTCGAGCTCGAGCATCGACCCGAGGCGTTGCTCCATCGCGATCCCGCGCGACCGGAGGATGGCGAACACTGCGGCTGCGTCGGTCGACGCGACGACGGCGCCGAGCAGGAAGCCTTCCTGGAGGCTGATGTCGAGCAACCACGACGACAGGCCACCCAGCGCGAGCGCGGTGACGGCGACGCCGACGGTCGCCAGTGTCAGACCGGGCGCGAGCACGCGCTTGATGTCGACGTACTTCGTGCCGAGGCCGCCGCTGAACAGGATGAAAGCGAGCGCGACGATGCCGAACGAACGGGCGAGCTCGACGTCGTCGAACTCGATGCCACCGATGCCGTCGGAGCCGGCCAGCATGCCGAGGCCGAGGAAGAGGAGGAGTCCGGGAACGCCGTACCGTGACGACGGCTTGCTGGCCAACACGCCGATCAGCAACAGGACGCCGGCCACGAGAATCAAGGGCTGCGGCTCCATCAGTCTGCTCCCGCTCCGCGCATCGCCCCATTGTGGACGAGCGAGGCACGAACCGGACGCCGGGTGACGTCGTCGGACGTGACGGCGAGAAACGAGCTTCGGGTCAGGTGTCAAAGGTGACGGCGAGGAACGAGCCGTTCCCGGCGATCACCTGACCCGGGATCGGCGCGCGAACGGGTGGGAGCGAGTCGTCGGGCCAGATCACAGGACCCCGGAGTCAGGTGACCATCGGGAACGGGTTCGGCTGCGCCTCACCCGTCACCTCTGGCACCTGACCCGGAGGGCCCGGGGTGGCGATTCGGATGGAATGATTGGGCGGCGCGGTCGTCGGGTACGAGACCGCCGTGATGGGAGGCCGAACGGGGAGTGCTCTCGCGCCGCGCGGGGACGACGCAACGACGATCGCTGCGCTGTGGTGGTTCATGCTGGTGCTCGGCGTCGCCGTGTTCGTCCTGTTCGCCGTGGCGCTCGTCCTCGGTCTCCGCCGCTCCGCACCCGACGACTCGGGTTCGTCCCGGCGCACCTCACGATGGATCGTCGGTGGCGGTGTCGTCCTCCCGGTCGTCGTCATCGCGATCGTGCTCGGCGCCACACTCGTGGCGATGCGGCAGGTCGCTGCCACCGACGACGAGGCCGAGTTGACCGTCGAGGTGATCGGTCACCAGTACTGGTGGGAGGTGCGGTACCCCGACACCGGCGTGGTCTCGGCCAACGAGGTCCACATCCCCGCCCACACCCCGGTGGAGATCACACTCACCTCGGCCGATGTCATCCACTCGTGGTGGGTACCTGCCGTCGCCGGCAAGATGGATCTGCTCCCCGAGCGGACCAACCGTCTGGTCGTCGAAGCCGAGCCGGGTGAATACCAGGGGCGATGCGCCGAGTTCTGCGGAACGTCCCACGCCAACATGGACTTCTGGCTCGTCGTCCACGACGCCGACGGCTACCGACGATGGCTCGACGAACAAGCACG
>JBPEWX010000747.1:0-5360 GCA_052032235.1 Ilumatobacter sp.
AGCCCATCAGGTAGACGGCCATCAGGCGTCCGGGGGCCAGCCGGAACTTCCGGTCGACCCAGACGAGGAAGCCGGCGAGCGCGAAGTTCCACATCGATTCGTACAGGAACGTCGGGTGGAACGTGGTGCCCGACTCGTAGCCGGCCGGCAGGTGGTCGTCGTCGATCTCGAGCGCCCACGGCAGATCGGTCGCACGGCCGTAGAGCTCTTGGTTGAACCAGTTCCCCCAGCGTCCGATCGCCTGGGCGAGGGCGATCGCCGGAGCCGCGCAGGTGAGCATGACGAGCGGCTCGATACCCCGTCGCTTCGCCTGCCACATGCCGACGAGGACGCCGAACAGGAGTCCGCCCGGGATGCCGAGGCCGCCCTCCCAGATCTTCGGGATCGCGCCGAGGTTGTCCTCGAAGCGCTCCCAGTCGGTGGCGACGTGGTACAGCCGGGCGCCGATGATGCCGGCGCCGACGCCCCAGATGGCGATCGCGCTGACGTCGTCGGTGGTCCCGGCGCCCTTCTGCTCGAGCAGCCGGCCGCACAGCCACACGGCGGCGATCACACCGAGCGCGATCATCAGGCCGTAGGCGCGCAGGTCGAGCGGACCGATCGAGATCGAGCCCGACGGCGGACTCGGGATCGACGCAACGGCGGCGCCGATGGTCGCAGCGAGCGTGTTCACGAGGTGACCTCCCGGACGAAGTCGACGGATCCGCGCTCGACGACCTCGCGGTCGTAGTCGCGCGTGGCGACGTGATAGCTGCGCTCGAGGAAGGTGCGCTCGACCGGGCCGCCCCAGGAGGCGGCGAGATGGTCGCCGTCGGCGGGGTCGACCACGTGATCGGTCCGCGACGAGAACAGGCGCAGCGGCATGGCGAGTTCACCGAACCGGCCCGAGATCGGGGCGACGCCGTCGACGACGAGCGAGCGGATCGGTGCGAGCGGGGTTCCTTCGTACGAGATGTCGTGCGAGTCGGGGTCGGCGATGTCGGACGACCCACCGGGGGCGACACCGAAGCCGTCCTCCAGCAGATCGTCGATCATCTCGATCTCGTCGGCGGTGCGAGGCCTGGTGAGCGGGTTGATGCACACCATGCCGGCGATCGTCGGGTCGTGGAGCGCCGAAGCGAGCGCAAGGGTCGCACCCATGCTCTGCCCGGCCAGGACGACGTGATCGACGCGTCCGGCCAGTCGGGCTCGGGCGGCGGCGACCTCGGCCGACCAATCGTCCCACGTGGTGGGGAGCATGTCGTCGATGGTCGTGCCGTGCCCGGGCAGGCGTGGCACTTCGACGTCGAACGAGGCGGCGATCATGGCGTCGGCAACCCCGCGGACCGAGAACGGGCTTCCCGTGAAGCCGTGGATCACCACGACGCCGACCGCCGATCCGTTGACGTGGGAGACCGCTTCGCAGCCGGGGAGCACGGTGGGCGTCGCCGTCACCCGCACGTTTCTACCAGCAGCGGGGTCGGAACCCGCCGAGCCGACCCGGCACACCGCCGACTTGACCCACGGGTCAGGCGGCGGCTGAACTGGCCCGATGGAGGGCACCCCGGGCACCGCGTCGACGTCGACGCCACCGTCGACGGGGGCGTCGGCCGACACGCCGGGCGCCGACGCACCGAGCGAACGGCGCCTGACCGAACAGGGCCGGGAACGGAAAGAACAGCTGGTGGCGGCGGCGATGGAGTTGTTCGCCGACCGCGGGTACGCGGCGACGCGCATCAGTGACATCTGTGCGGAGGCCGGTGTGGCGAAAGGCCTCTTCTACTGGTACTTCCCGACGAAGGTCGACCTGTTCAACGAACTCGTCCGCACGATGCGGCAGCGTCTTCGACGGGCACAGGCCGACGCGATGGCGACCGAGACGTCCGCGCTCGACAAGATCCGCGCCGGCACCGAAGCGAGCGTCGGTTTCATCGCCGAGCACGCCCACTACTTCGCACTCGTCGAGGTCGAGCGGGCCGATCCGGCGGTGACCGAGGCGTTGAAGAGCACGAACCGCGTCTACCGCGACGACGTGGTCGCGCTGATCCGGGAGGCGCAGTCCGACGGCGAGGTCGCCGACGGCGATCCGCGTCTGCTGGCACTCGGAGTGCTGGGTGCCGTGTCGTCGTTCGGCAGCGCCTACCGGAACGCCCAGATCGATCTCGACCCCGATGAACTCGCGCGGTTCGTCGGGCGGTGGGTCGTGGGCGCGCTCAGCGCCTGAGGCCGGCGGTCAGCCGAGCTGTTCGCCGAGTTCGGGATCGCGTGCCGTGATCACCGACACGAACGCATCGACCACGTCGGGGTCGAACTGACCGTTGCGGCCCGACACGACGAAGCGCGCCGCCTCGTCCTTGGCCCACGCCCGCTTGTAGGGGCGCTTGCTGCAGAGCGCGTCGTAGACGTCGGCGACGGCGACGATCCGGCCGCTGAGCGCGATCGACTGGTGACTGAGACCGAGGGGATAGCCGCTGCCGTCCCACCACTCGTGGTGCGACTGGGCGATCTCCGCCGCCATCTGGAACAGGGGCGCCGAGTTGCCCGACAAGATGCGGTGCCCCATCGAGGTGTGCGACTTCATCATCTCGTACTCCTCGACGGTCAACGGACCGGTCTTGAACAGGACGGAGTCGGGGACGGCGACCTTGCCGATGTCGTGGAGCCGGGCCGCGAGGCGCATCAACTCGCACCATTCGGGTGACTTGCCCAACGCGTGCCCGATCTCGGCGGCGAGATCGCCGACGCGGTCGGTGTGCGCGCCGGTGTCGGCGTCGCGGAACTCGGTGAGGATCGCCAACTGCTCGAACGCTTCGAGGTGATCGGCGCCGTGTTCGGGCCGGTCGAGCGTCGGGTCGACGGTGACCCGATCGGTCGCCCGCAGCCGCAGGATCTCCGCCTCGGCGCGGGCGTTCTGGGTCTCGTGTGCGACCTGGAGCGTCCGCAGTCGGAGGTCGGCGGCGTGGGTGAAGATCTTGCGGTACTCGTCGTCGTGCACCTCACGACGTTCGAGCGCTTCCTCGAATCGACCGCTGCGCTTGAACGCCGTGGCGAGCAGGTCGTTGATCTCGAGTTCGTACTCCTTCGCCTCGGTGCGTTCCGACATGTCGAGCGCCGCCTGGAGCACCGCGATCGCCTCGTCGAGCGCGCCTCGGCGCAGCGCGACACGGCCTTCCGCGGTCATCAGCGCGAGCTGGGCGGCCGTCGTGGGTTCCGTGCCCTCCTCGGACTGCTCGGCCAACGTCCGTCGGGCCTCGGCGAAGCATTCGGCCGCCTTCTGGTGGTCGGCGAGCCCCATGTACGACTCGGCGAGATCGGCGAGCAGGTTCGCGACGATCGACGGACTGTGCTCGCGGGCGATCTCGACCGCCCGACGACCGAGCGACACCGCAGGCAGATACTCGGAGCGGGAGGCGCGGATCCGGGCGACGTTGCCGAGGATCAGCGCGACGAACTCCTGCCGACCGAATGGCTCGGCCACCGCGAGCGCCTGCTCGTAGGTGATGATCGCCCGATCGTTGTCACCCATCGAGTGGTAGATCGCGGCGATCGTGTTCAAGATGTTGCCACTGTCGACGCCGTCGGCGCCGTCGACGGCCGATTGGTACGTGTCGAGCGCACGGAGACAGTGGTCGAGCGCGTCGGAGAAGTTGGAGGCCTGGTAGTGGATGATGCCGAGCAGGTGGGTGGCCCACGCGTCGACCAGCCCGGCTCCGCACGCCTGGGCGACCTCGCTGGCTTCCATCGCCAGACCGAAGCCGTCTTCGGGGTCGCCGCCGAGGTGCGCCAGGCTCGCGAGTCGGTAGAGCGCCTCGGCCTCGCCGGCACGGTCGCCTTCGGCGCGTGCCACCACACGAGCCTGCAACGCATAGTTGCGTGCGTCCTCGGGCTGGCTGTGCCGCGCGTGCGCTGCTCGTTCGAGCAGTTCGCGCACCGCGGGTGACGCGCCCGAATCCGCGGTCGTTGTCTTCGACTCCACGAAGGATCCATCGGCACGGTGCGACCCGGGCTTGAAGGGTTCTTGAAATCGTCGCGACAGTGTCATCACACGTGAACCGGCTGGTCGCGGCGTCGCCCGCTCGCCGATTCCGTATCATTCCCGGGGATGGAGCCGGCGGTCGACGCCCGAGGACGGCACCTCGAGCGGTCTGCGCTCACGGCGTTGCTCCCTGTCGTCGCGCTCCTCCCCTTCTGGTTGCTCGCGATGATCGTGATCTGGCTGCCGGTCCGCCTGATCGTCGACATCCCGATCTGGGTGCTCCCGCTCGTGTGGCTCGTCGCCGGGTCACTCCTGTTCATCCCATCGGTGCAGGTGGCCGTGTTGAG
Source organism: Ilumatobacter sp. (assembly GCA_052032235.1). GTDB lineage: Bacteria > Actinomycetota > Acidimicrobiia > Acidimicrobiales > Ilumatobacteraceae > Ilumatobacter. The sequence goes on from JBPEWX010000747.1 coordinate 4,303, forward strand.
CCCGTTGTTCGGAGCGCGACAGCCGAGCGAGGAGGAGCAGGCGATCATCGCCCCGATCTGGCGCGATCTGGCGATCGCCGCCAACCTGCCGTCGTACCGCTACGCGATCCGGGTGATCGATTCCGACGAGCTCAACGCGTTCGCGTGTGGCGGCCACCTCGTGGTGGTCACCACGTTCGCGCTCGAGGAACTGACCGACCGCGAACTGTCGGGCGTCCTGGCGCACGAACTCAGCCACCACCTCGGCTTCCACACGTTCGCCCTGACCGTCGGCCACTGGCTCTCGTTGCCCGTGATCGCCCTCGCCCGGGTCGGCTTCTTCTTCCAGAACGTGGCGCGTGCGGCGACCGATTCGTTCGTGTCGCACTCGGCTGCGCTCACCGCACTCGGCCGGATCGCGTCCGGGCTCCTGTACGCGATCTCGTGGGTGTTCCTCGCGGCGCTGTACGCCTCGGACGCGCTCGGGAACCTGGTCGGACACGGCTCGGAGTTCGAAGCCGATCGCCGGGCCGTCCGGATGGGATACGGCCGCCCGCTCGCCGACGCACTCCGCCAGGTGATCCGGCTCGGTGGCGGCACCCGCACCGTGGGGTGGCGTGCACGCCTCACGACGTCGCACCCTCCGGCTCGGACGCGTGTCGCCCGCATCGAGGCGATGATGCGCCACCCCAGCCAGTAGCTCAGCCGGCGGCGATGTCGGCGACGACCGCGTCGAGGTGGGTGACGAGATCGGCCGGGGCGACGCCGATGTCGAGGCCGCGCTTGCCCCCGCTGACGTAGACGACGTCGAAGACGGTGGCGATCTCGTCGAGCACCGTGCGGAGGCGCTTCTTCTGACCGAACGGGCTGATGCCGCCGCGGACGTAGCCGGTGATCCGTTCGGCGACGGCCGGGTCGCACATCTCGACCCGCTTCGCGCCGAGCGCTCGGCCGACGGCCTTGAGGGCGAGCTTGCCGCTCACCGGCACGATGGCGACCGCCTGCTCGCCGTCGGCGGTGACGAGGAGCGTCTTGAACACCTGGTCGGGGTCGAGGTCGAGCTTGGTCGCCGCCTCCAT
>JBPEWX010000748.1:0-2186 GCA_052032235.1 Ilumatobacter sp.
GGCCCGTCGCCTCGCCACATCCGGAGCGATCGGACGGGTGCTCTGGGTCAGGGCGCGCGAAGCCCACGGGCACCCGCATCACCACGCTCGCGACCCCGAGCGCATGGGCGGAGGGCCGCTCCGGGGGCTCGGCATCCACTGCGTCGCGATCGGCCGGCTCATGTTCGACGGTGCCATGCCCACCGAGGTGTTCGCATGGGGCGACCGGCTCCATCGCGACGACGTCGAGGTCGAGGACAACGTGCTGCTCATCGCACGGTTCGACGACGGACGCATCGTCCAGGTCGAGAGCAGCTGGACCCACGTCGCAGGCCTCGACGTCCGTACCGAGATCCACGGCTCGGACGGCTGGATCCACACCGACGAAACCGGCGCGACCGGCGTCGGTGCGTTCACCGGCGGCAGCGCCGGCGAGGTCGTCGAGAAGGCCGGCAGCGACGTCGGCTGGCTGCGACCGGTGCCCGACGAGGTGCACACCTACGGCTTCCACGCCGAACTCCAACATTTCGTGCGCTGCTTCCGAGACGGTTCGACGGCGTCGCAGACGTTCCGTGACGGCGTGATCGACAACGCCGTCGTCGACGCCGGCTACCGAGCAATGCACCAGCAGGCGTGGGTACCGGTCGTGTACCCCGACGCCGTCCGTTCCGACGCGGCTGGTTGACCGCGTCGTCCGTCCGGTCGGCGTCGCTCCCCGACGTCGGCCGGACGGTCTCCCCCTTTTCGAGATCCCAGGAGATCCCCATGTCCACACGCCGCCCGAACATCGTCCTGATCGTCACCGACGACCATGCGGCGCACGCCATCGGTGCCTACGGCTCGGTCGTGAACGCGACGCCGCGCATCGACGAGATCGCCGCCGCGGGCGCACGACTCGATCGCTGCTACTGCACGAACTCGTTGTGCACGCCGAGCCGAGCGTCGATCCTCACCGGCACCTACTCCCACGTCAACGGCGTCTACACGCTGCTCACCCCGATGGACCCGAACCAGGCGACGTTCGTGTCGGCGCTCCGAGACGTCGGCTACCGGACCGCGATCGTCGGGAAGTGGCACCTCGGCGACGAGCCCGAGCACCGTCCGTCCGGTTTCGACTACTGGGAGATCCTGATCGACCAGGGCGAGTACTTCGATCCGCGCTTCGTGACGCCGGACGGGGTGACGACCAGGGAGGGCTACGCAACCGATCTGATCACCGATCTCTCGCTCGACTGGATCGACAGCCTCGGCGACGACGAGCCCTACTGCATCCTCATCCACCACAAGGCGCCGCACCGACCGTGGGAGCCGCACCCGCGGCATGCCGACCTCTACACCGAGCCGATCGCCGTGCCCGACACGTTCGACGACGACTACGCCACCCGAACGCTCGCGGCCCGTCACGCCGCGATGCGGATCGCCGACCATCTGACCCTCGAGGACCTCAAGCAGGCGCCGCCGTCGGGGTTGACCGACGACGAGGTGGCGTTGTGGAAGTACCAGCGCTACATGGAGGACTACCTCCGTTGCGTGGCGGCGGTCGACGAGAACGTCGGCCGCGTCACCGACTTCCTGCGCGACCGTGGCGACCTCGACTCCACGATGCTGATGTACACGAGCGACCAAGGCTTCTTCCTCGGCGACCACGGATGGTTCGACAAGCGATTCATGTACGAGGAGTCGCTGCGGATGCCGTTCGTGGTGAGCTACCCCGACGGTGGGATCGCCGCCGGCACCGATGTGACGCCGATGGTGACCAACGTCGACATCGCGCCCACGATCCTCGAAGCGGTCGGCGTCGACGTTCCTGAACGGATGCAAGGCACGAGCTTCCTCGACCTGCTGACGGACGGCGAGGCCGCACCGATCCACGACGCGGTGTACTACCGGTACTGGGAGAACGACGACATCAACCACTTGGCGCTCGCCCACTACGGCGTCCGCACCGAGCGCTACAAGCTGATCTACTTCTACAACGACGGCCTCGGCCTGCCCGGGACGAGCGGATCGACCTACGAGCCGGGTTGGGAGTTGTACGACCTCGAACACGACCCGGACGAGGTGAACAACGTGGTCGCCGATCCGGCGTACGCCGAGATCCTCACGGGACTTCGTGCACGCTTGCGTGAACTCCAGGACGAACTCGGCGACGCGCCCCACCCTTCCGACGTCGCTCCGGCCTGACCGGGTCGGGCTGCCGTCGCGGA
>JBPEWX010000749.1:0-2092 GCA_052032235.1 Ilumatobacter sp.
AGGGTGGCCACGGTCGAGACCGCAGCGACGATCGCCAGGATGCCGAGCGCGAGCAGAGCGACGAGCAGCACGGTGTTCTGCTTGGCGTCGTGTTGGTGCTCGGTGAAGTCCATGGTCATCGGGTCGCGTTGATGGGCCCAGCGTCGCTGCTCGGACTGTGAGCTCGCTGAGAGATTGCGGCGAGCCGGCCGGGGGCGCCGCCCAAGGCTTTCGAGCTCCTTTCGAGCCGTCGCTCCGGTCCCTTACCCCACCGGACGACCGTACGTCTTCACCGAGCAGGGCGCCGCCGGCGCACATCGCTCGGCCGACATCACAAGGAGCAATCGATGCCACACGAATCCAGCCCGAGGCGACGCCGCCGCGTCGTCCTTCCGATCTCTCGACGTCTCGCGCTCGTCGCCGCCGTCGTTCCGGTCGCCGTCAGCACCGGCACGGTCGCTGCTCAGACGCCGGACGACGGCGTGTCGGACGAGCTCGCCGCCGAACTCGCCGACGGTCGCACCCTCGACGGGTTCGGCAACAATGTCGACGACCCGACGCTCGGCCAGGCCGGAACGATCTACGCCCGTGTCGCCGAGGCGAACTACGCCGATGACGTCGGCGAACTCGTCGACGGGCCCGACCAGCGCTACGTCTCGAACCGGATCTTCAACGACGTGAACCAGAACGTGTTCTCCGAGAACGGCGTGACCCACTGGAGCTTCGTGTGGGGCCAGTTCCTCGACCACACGATCGGTCTGCGCGAGAGCAGCGACGAAGATCTCGTCGTCGCCTTCGATGCCGACGACCCGCTCGAGGAGTTCACGAACGATCTGGGTGCGATCTCGACCACCCGGTCGGCTGCCGCCGCCGGCACCGGAGACGGCAGTGCTCGTGAGCAGATCAACACCATCAGCTCCTACATCGACGCCTGGGCGGTGTACGGCGGCTCCGACGAACGACTCGACTGGCTCCGCGAGGGAACCGTCGACGGCGATCCAACGAACAACGACGCCTCGCTCCTGCTGGTCGACGGGTACCTCCCGACGAGCGAGGCCCGGCCCGATGTCGAGCCGCCGGAGGTCGAGCTCGCCGGCAGGCTGTTCGCCGACCCGACGTCGGCCGTGATCGCCGGCGACGTCCGCGCCAACGAGAACCTCGGGTTGACCGCTGTCCAGACCCTGTTCGCGCTCGAACACAACCGGATCGTCGACGCGCTGCCCGACGACCTCGACGAACAGACGAAGTTCGAGATCGCCCAGCGCTCGGTCGCCGCCCTGCAGCAGTACATCACCTACAACGAGTTCCTCCCGGCGATGGGTGTCGAACTCGACGAGTACACCGGATACGACCCGACCGTCGACCCGACGATCACGAACGAGTTCGCCACGGTCGGATACCGCGCCCACTCGACGATCCATGGCGAGTTCGAGGGCGAGATCGATCGATCGGCGATCACCGACGACGAGATCGCCGCGCTCGAGGCGCAGGGAGTCGAGGTCACCGTCGAGGACGACATCGTCGAGTTCGCGATCCCACTCAACGTCGCGTTCGGCAACCCGGGCCTGCTCGAGCAGGTCGGGCTGGGCAGCATGCTCGCCGGCCTCGCATCCGAGGCCGCCTACGCGAACGACGAGCAGATCGACAACCAGCTCCGCAGCGTGCTGTTCCAGGTGCCCGGTCCCGACGTCGAGAATCCGGCTGCATGCCTCGACGGCATCGAGATCGCCGGTTGCTTCACGATCGTGAACGATCTCGGAGCGCTCGACATGATCCGAGCCGCCGACCACGGGATGCCCTCGTACAACGACCTGCGCGAGGCGTACGGATTGGAGCGCGTTGCGTCGTTCACCGAGATCACGGGCGAGGCGACCGCCGAATGGCCCGACGATCCCGAGATCGACACCGACGATCCGCTGAACGATCCGGACATCCTCGACTTCGTGTCCCTCGCCGATGCCGACGGCAACGCCTTGGAACCGGGCACCGATCAAGCCGACGGCGAGACCGTCGATGCAGTGCGACGGACGACGACCGCCGCCCGGCTGCAGGCGATCTACGGCGACGTCGACGCCATCGATGCGTTCACCGGCATGGTGTCCGAAGCGCACGT
>JBPEWX010000075.1:0-1861 GCA_052032235.1 Ilumatobacter sp.
CATCGAGCTCCTCACGCTCGAACGGGCAGCGATGCTGTCGGCCGGTGTGCTGACCCTGCTCGGCGTTCGGCGTCGTCGACGGATGCGGGAAGCCCCGGCGAACTCCCGGCTGCCCGCTCCGAGCGCCGACGTCGTCCGGGCGGAACGCGCGCTGCGCACGATCGACGCGGGTGAACGGTTCGCTCGCGTCGACATCGCGATCCGTGCCGCTGCGATGCCGCTCGTCGAGCAGGACGCCCGCGTCCTCGCTACTGCGGTCGGGCCCGACGGTGAAATCGAACTGTGGGCGTCATCGCCGTGCCACCTCGACGCGCCGTGGGAGGCAGGCGTCGAGCCGAACCGATGGCTGCTCCCGGCGAGCACGCCCGTCGAGCTGCTGGCTCCGGATGCCCGACGCGTCGGCGCGCCGTGTCCGACGCTCGTGCAGCTGGGGACGTGCGACGACGGACGCGATCTCTACGTCGATCTGGAGGCCATCGAGGCAATCGAGGTCGGTGGACCAGGCGCCGCCGCGGACTCGATCGTCGCCGCGGTCGCCGCCACCCTGTCGACGTCGGTGCTGGCGGAGGTCACGACGCTCGTCGGGATCGGCGTCGCGGACGACGCGTTCCTCGGCCACCGCCATCATCGGCCCGCACGCAGCGTGCAGGAGGCGTTCTCATCGGCCGCCGACGCGGTCGGGTCGACCGCCCGCGCCCAGCGTTCGACGTTCGATCTCCGCGCACGCGTCACCTCCGGTGAGATGTGGGAGCCGGCGGTCGTGCTGGTGGGAGCTGCGGCGGGCACCGTGACGCCCCCGGCGAACCGAACCGGCCTCGCGGTCGTGTCGGCGTCGCCGATCCACGGCCCGTCTGCTCGACTCGCGCCCGAGGACGGAACGTGGGTGCTCCGACCGCTCGACGTGCGTCTGACGCCGATCGGCCTGAGCGCCGCCGACGTGGTCGCGCTCGCCTCCGTGGTCGACGTCGCCGAACCCCAACCGATCGTCGACCTCGACGACGACCGAACCATGGCGCCGAGCGACTTCGACGATGCGTCATGGGGCACGCCTGCCACACCGACCCCTCCCGAGCGGCTCGAGCCAGCCACCGAACCGCTCGATCATGCACTCGTCGTCCGCCTGCTGGGGCCGGTGTCGGTCGAGTCGGCGGACGGCCGCCAGATCGAATTCGAACGTTCCAAGACGAAGGAGCTCATCGCCTGGCTCGTCACCCACCGCGACCGCTCCACCCGATCGAACGCCCGCGCCGCGTTGTGGGAGCTCGACGTTCGCGACGCGACGTTCTCGAACGTCGTGTCCGAGGCGCGTCGTGCGATGGCCCGCTGCGTCGAACCGCCGGACGGGGAGGAGTGGCTCGGTCGCACGATGACCGATTCGCTCCCGCTGCACCCGCTCGTCGTGTCCGACATCGACCTCGTCGAGCATGCGCTCGACGCTGCCCGACTGCAGCCGCCTGCCCAGGCGATCGCGACGCTGCGGGGTGCGCTCGACTGGATCCGGAGCGTTCCGTTCGAGGGCACGTCGTACCTGTGGCCCGACGCCGAGGGGATCACGTCGGCGCTCGTGCTGCGTGCCATCACCCTCACGTCGGCGCTCGCCGATCACTGCCTGTCGGTCGGTGACGTCGACGGTGTGTTCGAGGCGACGAGCCGTGGCCTGCAGGTGCTGCCCGCCCACGAGGAGATGATTGCCGTCCGGATGCGCGCCTACGCCAAGGTCGGCGACCGGGCCGGCATACGCCACGAGTGGGAGAGCTACGAACGAGCGATCACCGCCGACCCCTGGAGCGACGGCGAACCCAGTCCCAAGATGCTCGACCTCCGCCGCGAACTCCTGTAGCCGGTGGCGCCTCGCCTACAG
>JBPEWX010000750.1:0-3168 GCA_052032235.1 Ilumatobacter sp.
GACAGGGCGCCGAGGATGTCGTCGACCAGAGCGTCGAACCGGTCGGGCGCCTGCTCGTACACCTCGTCGCGAATGGTGAGCGACGCGTTGTAGGTGAGGAAGACGTCGTCGTTCTCGACCACGTCGAGGTCGTACTCGGCGATCTGCGGGTCGGTGGTGAACACCTCGACCACGTCACACTCGCCGCTCCCGCGCCCGCTCACGAGCGGATACACCTCGTCGATCGAGGCGACCACCACGAGCCGGTCGGCGGGGATGGCGAAGCCGGTGCCTTCCTCGAACAGCGCCATGCCGTCGGCCCGTTCGAGGAACGCATCCTCGACGCACACCATCAGATCGGCTTCGTCGTCGAGCAGCTCGGCGAGGTCGTCGAGGTCGAACGCATCCGGGTCGTAGCGGTTCGGCTGATGCTCGGCGCCGAGCCCGGGGCTCAGCGCGAAGCCGTAGGTGTTGCTGAACGACGAGCGACCGACCCATTCGATCCCGTTCGCGTCGTCGAGTTCGGCGGCCCGATCGGTGAGGTCGTCCGGATCGGCGGTCGGGTCGCCCGCCTCCCCGAACACCTCGACCAGGGCGGCCGAGTTGTACTCCCAGTACGCGTCGATGTCGCCGGTTTCGAGCGCACTGCGGGTGGTGGCGATGTCGCCGGTGTCGGTGGCGTCGGTGACGGTGGCGCCGTATCGGTCGAGCGCTTCGATCAGGATCGCACTCAACACGTACTGCTCGGTGAAGTCGCGTGACCCGACGGTGATCTCGACGCCCGAGAAGTCGGGCGCCTCGTCACCGGCGCACGCCGACAGGGCAGCGGTGGCCGCCACGGTGACGGCGATCGACACGGCCGTCCGTGTCCGGTGCATCACTGCTCCTCCTCGGCGATCATCTGCGCGTGTTCCTCGTGCAGCGCCTGTGCGGCCGCTTCGAGCTCTTCGAGCTCGGCCAGTTCCTCCGCCTCGGCCTCGGCACGCATCCGGGCACCTTCCCGGGCGGCGAGGTGCGCGGTCGGCGGGGCCGGGACGCGTGCGTCGATGAAGAGCAGTTCGTTGTCGAACGCCCGCTTCATCGAATAGATCGACACCAGCAGCACACAGGCGAACACGAGCCCGGTCGCCACCGACGCCGACTGGAGTGCCTGGAGTCCGCCGCCGATCAGCAGCGCTGCGGCGACGGCGCCTTCCATCGTCGCCCAGAACACGCGCTGTGGGACGGGCGACTCCAACTTGCCGCCGGACGTCAGGTGGTCGACGACGAGCGAGCCCGAGTCGGACGACGTCACGAAAAACGACATGACGAGGATGATCCCGACGAGTGAGGTGACGAACGTCCACGGGAACGCCTCGAGCAGGTCGAACAGCGCAGTCGCCGTGTTCTCGTTCACGGCGGCGGCGACGTCGCGGATGCCTTCCGACTGGGTGTGCAGTGCGGAGCCGCCGAAGGTTGCCATCCAGAAGAAGGTGAGCAGCGACGGCACGAGCACGACGCCGACCACGAACTCGCGGACGGTGCGACCCTTCGAGACGCGGGCGATGAACATGCCGACGAACGGTGCCCACGAGATCCACCAACCCCAGTAGAAGATCGTCCAGCCGCTCTGCCACTCACCGCCGCTGATCGACTCGGTGTAGAAGGCGAGGCCGGGCAGCTCACGGAAGTAGGCGCCGGTCGAGTCGAGGAAGAAGCCGAGGATGAACAGCGTCGGACCGACCACGAGCACGAAGCCGAGGAACAGCACGGCGAGGTACAGGTTGAGCTGGCTGACGCGCTTCACGCCGCCGTCGAGTCCGGCGACGACCGACATCGTGGCGAGTCCGGTGATCGCCACGATCAGGCACACCTGGAACCAGGTGGTGTCGGGCGACCCGAACAGGAAGTTGGAGCCGGCCGACACCTGCTGCACCCCGAAGCCGAGCGACGTGGCGAGCCCGAACAGGGTGGCGATCACGGCGATCGTGTCGATGGCGTTGCCCCAGAACCCGTAGATGCGTTCCCGGAGCAGCGGGTAGAACACCGACCGCATGGTGAGCGGGAGGCCGCGGTTGAACGTGAAGAACGCGAGGGCGAGCGACACCAGCGCGTAGATGGCCCACGGGTGGATGCCCCAGTGGAAGAAGGTGGTGATCATCGCCGCCTGCTCCGACTGCGGGGTCGACCCGGCGACGTCGAAGTAGGGCGACGGGGTCTCGTAGTGGTTGATCGGTTCGGCGACCGACCAGAACATGATGCCGATGCCCATGCCGGCCGAGATGAGCATCGCGTACCAGGCGAAGTTCGAGAACTCCGGCTTCGCGTACTGGCCGCCGAGACGGATCCGGCCGTACTTCGAGAACGCGAACACGAGCACGGCGACGACGAAGATGTTGGCGACGAGGATGTAGAACCAGCCGAAGTACTCGCCGATGAAGCCGAGCATGTCGCCGAAGAAGTCGTTGGCGGCGTCGCTGAACGCGAGCGTCAAGCCGATGAAGAGCAGCAGGAAACCGGCCGACCAGAACGTCACCTGCGGGTGGAGGTCGAACCCGTACTTGACGATGTTCGTGTCGCCCGGGGTGCGGTTGGGGACCGGTTCGTCGTAGGGGTTCTCCGGCTCGACCCCGAGCCCGTACATCCGTTGTCGGTTGGCGATCGCCCGCTTGCGCGAGTTCCGCTCGTGGCGTCGCACCACCTCCTCGGTCGACGGTTCCACGTGCTGGTCGCTGTCGTGTCCCACGGCTCCGACCATAGGGGACGCTCGACCGGGCACCTCCGGGGTCGGTCGTGTGTGGGTCTGGCACGATGGCGGCGTGGCCCGCTTGTTGATCGTCCATCACACGCCGTCACCGTCGACGCACGCCATGTTCGAGGCGGTGCGCGACGGCACGAAGGCCGACGGGATCGACGGGGTCGAGGTGGTCGCCCGTCCGGCGCTCGCCACGACCGCGTCCGACGTGTTGGCCGCCGACGGCTACCTCCTCGGGACGCCCGCGAACCTCGGGTCGATGAGCGGCGCGTTGAAGCACTGCTTCGACACCATCTACTACCCGTGCCTCGACGCGACCCGCGGCCGTCCGTACGGCGTGTTCGTGCACGGCAACAACGACGTCGACGGCGCGCTGGCCGACATCGCCAAGATCGTGCGTGGCCTCGGGTGGAAGGAGGCGCAGACCCCCGTCCGCGTCACCGGTGAACCCACCC
>JBPEWX010000751.1:0-2077 GCA_052032235.1 Ilumatobacter sp.
CGATCGCCCGGACTCGCCGTGCGATCTGGTGGGCCGGGAAGGATTCGAACCTTCGAAGGCAATGCCGACGGGTTTACAGCCCGTTCCCTTTGGCCACTCGGGCACCGACCCAAATTGTCGAACGGGCAGCGTAGCGGCCCCGGCCGAGATTGACGCAGGGGTAGCCTCGATTCCATGCCCAGTTTCGATGTCGTCTCCGAAGTCGATCGCCAGGAAGTCCGTAACGCCGTCGATCAGGCCCAGCGCGAGATCGCCAACCGGTTCGACTTCAAGAACACGAACTCGACGATCGAGCTGAACGAACTCGTCATCACGATGCACACCGCCAGCGAAGACCGGCTCAATGCACTGCGCACGGTCGTCGAGGAGAAGCTCGTCAAGCGTGGCGTGTCGCTGCGTGGCCTCGAGTACGGCGACGTGCAGGAGGCGACCCAGAACACCGTGCGTCAGGTCGCCACCATCAAGGTCGGCATCTCGTCGGAGAAGGCCAAGGAGATCAACAAGATCATCAAGGCCGAAGCGCCGAAGGGGACCCAGAGCCAGACGCAGGGTGACACCGTCCGGGTCACCAGCAAGAAGCGTGATGCGTTGCAGCAGACGATCCAGGTCCTCAAGGAGAAGGACCTGGGGATCTCGCTCCAGTTCCAGAACTTCCGCGACTGACCGGTTCGACGCCGGCCGGTCCTCAGCCGAGCGCGTCGAGCTGACGGTCGATGAGCCCGGTGATCGTGGACGGCGCGACCGACTGCTCGGCCGTCGCACCGGGGTCGCACGTGACGAACTCGACACGGGCCGGGTCGGCCGGTGAGATCGTGATCGTCGGTGACGCCTCGAGCGGGGCGGCCGTCGCCCACGCCGTCAGCGCGGTGACCACCTCACCTGCGTTGATGTCGGCCTCGGTCTGGAACGCCGCGGCGACGCAACCCTTGCCTCCCTGGACGAACGGCTGGTAGGCGTCGGCCTTCACGAGCGAACGCAACCGCACCGTCGTGGGATCGGGGAGTCGGTTCTGCCAGACGAGCTGCCACGCATCGGGGCCGAGCGCGGTCGGTTCGCCCAGTGCCTCGGCACCGTCGGGGAGCGGGCCCATCGGTGCGGCCTCGTGTTCCACGACCAGCGCATCGAGCACCTCGTCGGGGTAGTCGTCGCCGTACTGCGGTGCCGGGTCGACATCGGCGGCGTCGATGATCGGCTCGCCGAACACGTCGACGGCGATCATCTCGTACAGCAACGGCAGCGCGATCTGGACCTCGGAGGAGATCGGTGGCACGTCGGTCGAGCCGATCAGGAGGGCGCGATCGACCGATGCGGCGGCGATCGCCTGCGGGGACGAGATCCCGAGGATGCCGGACGCGCCGTCGACGTCGGTCGCGTCGATACCGCGTTGGTCGTCGAACGCCTCGAGCAGCGCGAGTCGCAGGGCGTCGTCCATCGACATCGCGTCGCCGTCGCCCTCGTCGGTGAGGTCGTCGGCGGTGTCATCGGTCGGTGCGGCATCGTCGACGCCGGCCGCTCGGTAGATGACGCCGGCCTCGGCGTCGTACACGGCCGGACGCCAGGCGACGACCGTGTCGACGATCGCGGGCGAGTCGACCGATCCGCTGGCGAGTCCGAGCGCGCGCCACTGCGGGAACGCCGCCGCCCAGTCGTCGCCGAACGCGGCCTCGAGCGCGGCCGCGGCGTACTCGCCGCCGGTGAGATCGTCGACCGGGACCGGCTCGGCGAACTCGCTGCCTTGCTCGAGTTGGATCTCGTCGACGAGCGGGATCAGCGCCTCGTCCCACTGCGTCGGGAACAACCAGTCGCGGCCGAACAACAGCCCGACGGCGACCAGACCGGCGACGACGACGAACGCGAGGAAGGTGAAACCGGCGAGCCGACTCTTGCGCTTTTCGCGCTGCTGTTTCAGCTCGAACGAGCGGACCGCACTGACGTCGGGGCCCTTCGGGGTCGCCGGGTTGTCGGCGATCGGCGGTGGGGCTGCCGGGTTGGACGCGGGCAGCGTCGGCAGCGCCGCGGTCGTCGCTGCCGGGAGCACCGGTGCGACCGGCTCGTCGATCGGCGCTCGCTGCGGGTT
>JBPEWX010000752.1:0-3600 GCA_052032235.1 Ilumatobacter sp.
CAACAGCTCGCCCACCTCACGATGAACGGTGCGTCGACCGAGCCGGGCGACCTGTTCGCATCCGGGACCGTGTCGGGTCCCGACCCCGGCACCGAGGGCAGCCTCATCGAACTGTCCGCCAACGGCGAGCGGCCGATCGCCCTGCCCGACGGCACCGAACGCACCTTCCTGCTCGACGGCGACCGGATCGAACTGCGTGGCTGGGCCGGGTCGGATCCCGACACCCGCATCGGTCTCGGCAGCGTCGCCGGCACCATCGTCGAACCCCACTTCGAACACCACGGAGGCCACTGACCATGCCGTACTACCACCGCGTCGGCGACGTCCCCCGCAAGCGCCACACCGTGTTCCGCGCCGCCGACGGAAGCCGCCACCACGAGGAGCTGATGGGTCAGGAAGGCTTCTCGTCGCGCTCGTCGTTGCTCTACCACCGCCACTCGCCGTCGGCGTTGAGCGCGATCGAAGCGATCGACGACGTGCCCGACGCGTCGGCGCTCCCCGACCATCCACTCGTTCCCCGACACCTCCGCACCGACGCGTTGTCGGCCGGCGCCGACGCCGTGCTCGACCGTCACGTGTTGCTCGCCAACGACGACGTCCGTCTGTCGTGGTCGTCCACGTCTGCCGGAACGAGCAGCCTGTACCGCAACGCAACGGGCGACGAACTGGTCTACGTGCAGCAGGGCTCGGCGGTGCTCGAGTCCGTGTTCGGTCGGCTCGCGGTCGGCGGCGGCGACTATGTCGTGATCCCCGCCTCGACGACGCATCGCTGGGTGAGCGACGACCGGCTCGATCTGCTCGTCGTCGAGAGCAACGGCCACGTCTCCCCACCACGCAAGTACCTGACGAACACCGGCCAGTTCCTCGAACACGCCCCGTTCTGCGAGCGCGATCTCCGCGCCCCGACCGAGCCGCTGATCGACGAAGGCGACGACGTCCCGGTGATCGTCCGCACCCGTGCCGGACTCACCCGCCACGTGCACCGCCACCACCCGTTCGACGTGGTGGGCTGGGACGGCCAACTGTTCCCGTGGGCGTTCGCGATCTCCGACTTCGAACCGATCGTCGGCAGCCTTCACCAGCCGCCGCCGGTGCATCAGACGTTCGAAGGACCGGGCTTCGTCGTCTGCTCGTTCGTGCCGCGCCTGTTCGACTTCCATCCCGACGCCGTCAAGGTGCCGTACCACCACGCGAACACCGACTCCGACGAGGTCCTGTTCTACAGCGACGGCGACTTCATGAGCCGCGCCGGATCCGGCATCGGCATCGGCTCGATCTCGTATCACCCGGCCGGCTTCGTGCACGGTCCGCAACCGGGCAGCTTCGAGGCGAGCGTCGACCAGGACCGCACCGCCGAGACCGCCGTCATGGTCGACACGTTCCGCCCACTCCACCTGACCGACGCCGCGCGTCGCATCGCCGACCCCGACTACTGGCGCAGCTGGAACCGCTGACCCACCCGACCAATGCGTGAACACTTTGCGCAACTGGTGCGCAAATTGTTCACGCAGTCGCCCGGACGGGGCGGAGCGCCCTAGTTTGTGCGTCACCGTGACCACCGAACGCCCGCTCGCGAGGCTCGCGTTGCCACTCGTCGAACGCCAACGTGAAGGCGTCGTCGTCCAGGCCGCCGACGGAACCATCATCGACTTCAACGCGGCCGCGCTGCGGCGGCTGAAGATGACCGCCGACGAGCTGACGGGCGCGACGTCGCTCGATGCCCACTGGCAAGCGGTCGACACACGACGCCGGCCACTCGCCGGTGAGGACCATCCGGCGATGCGAGCGTTGGCGACCGGGCGCGACGTGATCGGCTCGATGATGGGGGTGCGCGTCGGTGACGGCTCGTACACCTGGTTGTCGATCGACAGCCGACTGTTCGCGCACGGTGACGAGACCGTCGTCGTCACCCAGTTCCTCGACGTGACCACCGAGTTCGAACAGCGCGAACGCATGGCCGCAGCGCTCGAACGTCTCCAACACCACGCGCTGCCGACCGCCGCCCTCCACGTCGACTGGGTCGACGCCGCAACCCGGTACGCATCGGTCACCCCGCCACTCGACATCGGCGGCGACTTCGTCGACGTGTTCGCCGTGTCCGACGACCGGTGCGCGTTCTTCATCGGCGACGTCTGCGGCCACGACCTCGACGCCGTCGCCACGATGGTGATCGCACGACACACGCTCCGCGCCGCCGGCCTGCACCTCCAGCGGCCGGCTCGCGTCCTGGCATGGCTGCACGACGCACTCACCACCACACCGGGAACCGCCTACTGCTCGGCCGTGTTCGGGCACATCTCCCGGCGCGAGACCGACGGCGGACTCGACGTGCAGTTCGTCAACGCCGGCCATCCGGCGCCGGTCGTCGTGCGCTCCGACGGATCGGTCGATCGGCCGGCGGGGCACGGCCGCCTGCTCGGGATGATCCCGGAGTTCGTGCCGCCGCCCGTCGTCGAGGTCGATCTCGCACCGGGCGACCACCTGGTGCTGTTCACCGACGGCCTCATCGAGTCGCGCCGACCGCGAATGTCCGACGACGACCTCCTCCACCGGCTCGTCGGATCGGCGTCGATCGACCACACGATGGGCACGATCGACGAACTGATGGGCGAAGCTGCGGCGCAGAGCCTGTCGGCCCAGGACGACGTCGCCGTCCTGAGCGTCGGCGCACCTCGTCACTCGGCCGGGTGAATGCTCGCGATCGGTGATTGCGACCCCGACGAACGGGTACGCCTTCGACATGACGACGACGACGGACCCACGTGTCGGAGCCGTGCCCGACGCCCAGCAGATCGACCATCCCGGAACGACCGACGAGCTGACGCCGCGTCCCGATCACGGTGAGCAGACCTATCGGGGCAGCGGTCGCCTGACCGGCCGACGAGCGCTGGTGACCGGGGGAGACTCCGGCATCGGCCGCGCCGTCGCCATCGCGTTCGCCCGAGAAGGAGCCGACGTCGCCTTCACCCATCTCGCCGAAGAAGGAACGGACGCGTCGGCCACGAGTGGCCTCGTGCACGACGCCGGTCGCCGCTCGGTCGCGATCGAAGCCGATCTCCGAACCCGAGATGCGTGCCGGACCGCAGTCGAGCGCACGGTCGCCGAGTTGGGTGGTGTCGACATCGTCGTCTGCAACGCGGCGTACCAGATGGCCCTCGACTCGATCGCCGACCTGACCGAAGAACAGCTCCGCCGGACCTTCGAGACCAACGTGTTCCACACGGTGTGGACCATCCAGGCGGCACTCGACCACCTGCAGCCCGGATCGTCGATCATCGTGACGAGCTCGATCCAGGCGACGTCGCCGAGCCCGGAACTGTTCGACTACGCCGCCACGAAGGGCGCATTGACCAACATCGTGAAGTCGGCGTCGAACGAACTCGCCGAACGCGGGATCCGAGTGAACGCCGTCGCCCCGGGGCCCGTCTGGACGCCGCTGATCCCGGCCACCATGCCGCCGGAGAAGGTCGACGGATTCGGCGAGGACACCCCGCTCGGCCGTCCCGCTCAGCCGGCAGAGTTGGCACCCGCCTACGTGTTCCTGGCGTCGGACGACTCGACGTACATCACCGGCGAGTCGATCGCCGTCACCGGCGGCCG
>JBPEWX010000753.1:0-4834 GCA_052032235.1 Ilumatobacter sp.
GCGATCTTGCCGGGCGGCACCCGCCGCAGGATCGGCACCGAGATGATCGCGGCAGCGACGCCGATGCGCACTTCGGTGAGGGCGAACGTGACCGACCGGTCGACCACGACGAGGTCGCACGACGCCATCAGCCCGATGCCACCGGCACGCACCGCGCCGTCGACGGCGGCGATGGTCGGGCGGCCCGTGTCCATCAGCCGTCGCATGACGTCGACCATCGGGGTCGAATCCGGCGGACCGCTCGCGGACGACCGTTCCTTCAGGTCGGCACCGGCACAGAACGCCGGGCCCTCGTGACGCAGGACGATCGCCCGGGCGTCGGCGGCTTCGGCCTCGTCGAGGCATTCGGCGAGTTCGCGGATGAGCTGCGACGACAACGCGTTGCGGTTGTGCTGCGAATCGAGTGTGATCGTGGCGACGCCGTCGGCGAGTTCGTGACGAACGAGTTCTCCCATTCGCCCGACCGTACTCAGACGGTCCGGGTCAGGAGACTTCGGACGGCTCGGCGCTCGTGAGCTCCCGCAGGAACGCCTCGACGTCGGCGCGTTCGCGGGTTCGCTTCATCGGCGGGAGCGCCTTGACGATGTCCCAGCGGTAGCGAGCGGTGCCGAGGCGGGGGTCGAGTACGGCGACGACGCCACGGTCGTCCATCGTGCGGATGAGTCGACCGCAGGCCTGCGCCAGCAGCGTCGACGCGCGTGGGATGTCGATCTCGGAGAAGGCCGATGCGCCGAGCTGGTCTCGCCGCGCCGACAACAACGGATCGTCGGGACGGGGGAACGGCAGCTTGTCGATCACGACCAGCGAGAGCGTGCGGCCCGGCACGTCGACACCCTGGAACATCCCGGTCGTCGCGAACAGGCACGTCTCCTCCGACTCGGCGAACGCCTTCACCAGCGCCGGCTTCGGGAGATCGCGCTGGGTCAGGATCGGCACCGAGATCTCGTCGCGGACGGCGTCGACGGCGTGATCCATCGCCGCCCAACTCGTGAACAGCGCCAGCGTGCGCCCCCCGGCTGCCTCGATCAATGCGATCAACTCGTCGGCGACCTGATCGCGGAACTTCGGCGAGCGCGGCTGCGGCATGTGCATCGCGCAGTACAGCATCGCCTGCTGCTCGTAGTCGAACGGGCTACCCACGTCGGCGGTGTGGGTGCGTTCCTCGGGAAGGCCCACCCGGGCGGCGAGCGACGACGGCACCGTCGCGCTGGTGAGGATGGCGGTGTGGTCGCCCCAGACATTCGCCCCGAGTACCGGGCCGACGTCGAGCGGCGCGACCTCGAGCCGGGGCGACTGGGGTGCGCCCGACACGAACGGCACCTTGTCGTCGCCGGCGGTGAGCGCCGCCTCGACGGCCTCCATCGAGCGGGCGATCATCTTCTGGGCGCGGAGCTTGCGCTGCTTGGCGTCGTCCACGTCGGTGTCGATCGCCTCGACCGCCTCACCGACACGGGTGAGGCGGAGTCGGGCGTCCTCGAGCGCATCGGTGATGTCGGACGGCAGCGGGGTCGGCAACCGTTCGTTGAGGTGGCTCGAGAACACGTCGCGGAGGAGCGGGGCGAGGTCGGCGACGGAGCCCACCAGCTGCGGGTCGTCGAGGAACCGACGGATCGTCGCCGACACGGTGACGAACCGACCGGGCGAGATGTCGACCCCGACGGTGTCACTCATCGTGTCCTCCAACACATGGGCCTCGTCGAAGACGACCACGTCGTGCTCGGGCAGGATCGCACCACCGCTGCCGACGTGGAGGCCGTAGAGATACGTGTTGACCACGATCACGTCGGAGGCCTGCGCCCGTCGTCGTGCGGTCTCGGCGAAGCACTCCTGGCCCATCGGGCAGCGGTCGCCGCCCGGACACTCGTCGCTCCCGACGCTGACGGCGCGCCACGCCTGGTCGCTCGGACTCCACTCCATCTCGGCCTGGTCGCCGGTCTCGCTCGTCCCTGCCCATTCGGCGATCTTCTTGATCTCGAGCTTGTTGGTGGCCGACAACTCCTCGAGTTCGAGCTGACCGGTCGACGGCTGGCTCATCTCCCGGAGGCGCTGCAGGCAGACATAGTTGCTCCGCCCCTTCAGGACCGCCCAGTCGATGTCGTGTCCGAGTTCGGACAGTTCCTCCGCCAGGAAGGGCAGGTCTTTCGTGGCCAGCTGGTCCTGGAGTGCCTTGGTGGCCGTCGCGACGACGGTGCGCTTGCCGGAGGTGATCGCCGGGACGAGGTAGGCGAGGGTCTTGCCGGTCCCCGTGCCGGCCTGCACGACGAGATGGCGGCCACGCTCGATCGACGCAGCGACCAACTCGGTCATCTCGCGCTGGCCCGGTCGGTCCTCGGCGGCGGGCAGCGCAGCGGTGACGGCCGCGAGCGCGTCGAGTGCGGCCGAGGCCGCCGTGGGGTCGGTCATCGTGCGAGCGCGATCGCCCGGTCGAGTTCGTCGGCGTCGAACTCCGGCCACGACGCGTCGGTGAAGTGGATCTTGGCGCCGGCCCCCTGCCACAGCAGGAAGTTCGACACCCGCAACTCGCCGGAGGTGCGCACCATCACGTCGACCGGCGGCAGCTCGGGCAGGTACAGGTGCTTCTCGATCGTCTCGGGCGTCACCGGCTGACCCTGGGCCCGCACCTGACGCACCGCACTCATCAGTTCGGCCCGACCGCCGTAGTCGAACGCGACCGTGAGGGTCATGCCGGTGTTGGCGGCGGTGTCGTTGATCGCCTTCCGGATCGCCCGCTGCACGTACTTCGGGGTGCGGGCCGACGGTGAGTCGAACGGTCGACCGATCCACTGGATGCGCACGTTCAGCTCGTTGAGCTCGTTCACACGGCCGAACAGCTTCTCGTGCAGGCCGAGGATGTGACGGACCTCGGCGCGCGGACGGACCCAGTTCTCGGTGGAGAAGCCGAAGACGGTGAGCCAGCCGATGTCGCGGGTGACGGCCACGCGGACGATCCGAGCCAGGTTCTCCTCGCCTTCGGTGTGGCCCTCGGTCCGTGGCAGTTCGCGCGCCGCTGCCCACCGTCCGTTGCCGTCCATGATGCAGGCGACGTGCAGGCGCTGGGATTCCTCCACGGGCACCGAGGTTACCGACCTCGGGCGTGTGAGAATGGGGACATGTCCCCCTCCGCCCGGACCACCTCGTCGCTGCGGCACGTGCTGGTCGTCGGCGGCACCCTCGCCGAGTGGTCCGACCTGACCGACGAGCAGTGGCAGCTGCGTCTCGAGACGCTCGGTGAGTTGTGCGAGCAGCTCGGTGTCCCCTGGCTCACCATCCGGGCCTACGAACACGGCGACCGGGCCGCGGCCACACCGCCCGAGCACCGGCGTCATCGACTCCGCGACGTCGAGATCATCGCCGACCCACAGCCCGACGGGCGTCAGCGGTTCGCCGACGCGATGCAGCGCATCGACGACGACGACGAGGTGAACGAGGCGACCGTCGCCGCGGCGCTCTACGAGCCGGCCGACAGCGAGCCCGACCTCGTCGTGGTGCTCGGCCCTCCGACCCAGCTGCCGCCGTCGCTCGTGTGGGAACTCGCCTACGCCGAACTCGTCTTCATCGACGTGGCGTGGGCCGATCTGACCGGCGAGCACGTCGCGGTCGCCATCGACGACTTCGCCAACCGCCGACGCCGGTTCGGCGGCCTCGACGAGTGACGGTGACGCTCGATGAGTGAGCTGTACCGCGACACGGGCGTGGTGCTGCGGACGTACAAGCTGCGCGAGTCCGACCGGATCGTCGTGTTCATGACCGCCGAGAACGGCAAGGTCCGTGCCGTCGCGAAGGGCGTCCGCAAGACCAAGTCGAAGTTCGGGGCCCGGCTCGAACCGATGAGCCACGTGCGGCTCCTGCTGTACCGCGGACGCGAGCTCGACATCGTGAGTCAGGCCGAGTCGGTGGAGCCGCTCGCCCCGCTGCTCTCCTCGCTCGACCGGGCGTCGCAGGCCATGGCGGCGATCGAGGCGGTCGACCAGATGTCGCTCGAACGCGAACCGAACCCGCAGCTGTACCGGATGACCGTCGGCGTGCTCCGCACCATCGCCGAGCGGCCGGCACCGCTGAACGTGCCGGCGTTCTACTGGAAGCTGCTCCGCAACGAGGGGCTCGAACCCCAGCTCGACGCGTGCGTCCGGTGCGGCGAGACCGAGCCCGGCACCGAACTGGTCGCGTTCGACCTGAACGAGGGTGGCGTCCAGTGTCGCCAGTGCCGCACCGGCTCGGCGATCTCGCCGGGTGCGCTCGCGATCATGCGCGACATCTTCGGTGGACGGTTGAACCAGGCGCTGGCGTTGGAGGAGTCGCCGTTCACCCACGAAGTCGGCAGCCTGGCGACGAAGGCGCTCGAACACCACATCGAGCGCCACCTCAAGACGATCGCCATGTTCGAGCGCCACTGATCCGGCTGGAGTAGCCTCGGCGTCACCGGAAGAAGGGTGGCTAGGGTTCCGCCGCTCCGTCGATCGTCTCACCGACGCCATCGGCCGAGCGGGCCAGGTCCGAGCGCCACGGAAGGCCCCACAAGACCGGGGCTCGCACCTCATGGGACAAAAGCCTCGAGTGGAGAATCCGGCACCAGTTCAACGCGTGCCGACTCCAGGAGCAACCCATGTCCCGACCGTCCCATCTCGATCATCGACGAGCGATCGCGCTCGCCGTCCTCGTCACCGTCCTCTGGAGTTCGTCGTGGGTGCTGATCCGCTTCGGACTCGACGACGCCGACCTGCCGCCGATCACGTTCGCCGGGTTGCGGTACGGCCTCGCAGCG
Organism: Ilumatobacter sp.; assembly: GCA_052032235.1. Lineage (GTDB taxonomy): Bacteria > Actinomycetota > Acidimicrobiia > Acidimicrobiales > Ilumatobacteraceae > Ilumatobacter. The sequence continues at coordinate 4,763 of JBPEWX010000753.1, forward strand.
ATCGTGTTGTGGGGATCGCTGGCGGTGCGCGCCCGGCGGGGTGACGCGCTGCCGAGACCCAGCCGCCGCGAC
>JBPEWX010000754.1:0-3128 GCA_052032235.1 Ilumatobacter sp.
CTGAGCGGATGGGATCGAGCGATGAACCTGCGTGGTCGACTCGTTGTGCCTCTGGCCGACGTGTCCGGTGCCCGGGTCGAGGAACGCCACGAGCTCGAGACGCTGATCGACCATCGTTCCGTCGGCATCGGCACCCACCTCGGGCGCGAGCACCCGAACCGTCGACGGGTCGGCACGATGCTGGGTCGCGGCGTTCCCGGCAACCAGTTCTGGGCGGTCGCGGCCGGCGACGCGACGCGCCCGCTCCTCGTCATCGACCTGGTACCACGCAGAGGCTTCCGCCGCCTCGTCCTCGACGTCGACGACCCACCAGGCATGGCGACAGCACTCTCGGTACCTCGCTCGCCCTGAGCCGGTGCACGTCGGGCGTGGTGGTGTCGCGGAGCGCGGAAAACGACCCGAGCGCCTACGTTGGCCGACGTGCTCGTGGTGTTCGCAGGGTTGCCCGGGGTGGGCAAGACGACGATCTCGGGGTCGCTCTGTCGACGGACGGGAGCGAGTTTCGTTCGGATCGATGCCATCGAGAGCGGCTTGCGACGTACGGGCCTGGTTCCGCCGGGTGGACTCGGTGCGACCGGATACGAGATCGCCCATCACGTCGTGCGATCCATGCTGCTCCAGCAGCTGCACGTGGTCGTCGATGCGGTGAACCCGGTCGGTGAGGCTCGTCGCGGCTGGAGCGATCTGGCGAACGAGCTGGACGTCCGGTTGCTGTCGGTCGAGGTGGTGTGCGGCGACTCCGACGTCCATCGGCGACGCGTCGAGCAGCGCACCGCCGACCTGCCGGGGCACGACCTGCCGACCTGGCACGACGTCGTCGACCTGCCGTACGAACCATGGCCCGACGTCGACCTCGTCGTCGACTCGACCCGCCCGACCGACGACGTGGTCGGCGAGATCCTGCGTCGGCTCGAGCCCCTCGGTGGTCGATCGTCACCTCCGGTTCGGCGAGCCTCGTCGAGCGTCGGTCTCCTCGGGTCGTCGACCCGTTGCCTCGACGGGGAGCCGACATCATCCGCCCCGAAGGAACTCGCTGGACGGTCACGTCCTACATCGTTCGGGAACGGTTCGTAGGATCGGCGGCATGCGCATCTTCTTCACGGGTGGGAGCGGCAAGGCCGGCAGGTACGCGATCGACCACCTCGTCGCACAGGGTCATCGCGTCACGAACGCCGATCTCGTGCCGCTCGGCCGCGACGGCGTGCCCGATCTGCGCGTCGACCTCACCGATGCCGGTCAGGTCTTCAACGCCCTCTCGTCCTATGCGGACTTCGACGAACTCGAACCGGGAACCGGCGTGCCGGCCTACGATGCCGTCGTTCACTTCGCTGCGGTCGCTCGGATCCTCATCTGGCCCGACAACGAGACGTACCGCGTCAACGTCCTCAGCACCTACAACGTGCTCGACGCCGCCGTGAGGCTCGGCATCCCCAAGGTGATCTTCGCCAGCTCCGAGACGACCTACGGCATCTGCTTCGCCGACGGGGAGATGCTGCCCGAGTACGTCCCGATCGACGAGGATCACCCGACGGTGCCCGAGGACAGCTACGCCATGTCGAAGGTCGTGAACGAGGTCACCGCCCGCTCGTTCCAGGCCCGCTCCGGCATCGACGTCTACGGCCTCCGTATCAACAACGTCATCGAACCGCACGAGTACGCCGAGCAGTTCCCGGCCTACGTGGCCGAGCCGGCGCTCCGCCGCCGCAACATCTTCGCCTACATCGACGCCCGCGACCTCGGCCACATGGTCGAGTGCTGCCTCCGTACCGACGGTCTCGGCTACGAGGTGTTCAACGTGTCGAACGACGACACCTCGGTCGGCATCACGAGCGAGGAGGTCTACGACCGTTTCTACGCCGGCGTCGAGCGCCGCGCCGACCTCGACGGCTACACGACCTTCTACGCCAACGACAAGGCCAAACGGCTCCTCGGCTTCACACCGGAGCGCACCTGGCGCGACATCGTCGGCGCCACCTGACCCCGAAACCTCGCCGGGGCGCCCGGCCCGGAGCTGCGACACTCGGTCATGGACCTCACGACCGCGTGGCCGCCGTTCGGACTGCGTCTGCGCCACGACGACCTCGAGCTGCGACCGGTCACCGACGACGACGCGTTGCACATCGCGTCGTGGATCCCCGATCTGCTCCCGGCCGACCAGCGGTACTTCCTGCCGAACCTCTTCCGAGCGATGCAGGCCGAGACGGCCGAGGAGATGGCCCGTCTCGAACTCCAGTGGATCTGGCGGCAACGCGCCACGATGTCGCCCGACGACTGGGGTCTGACCCTCACGGTTCTCGTCGACGGCGAACCCGTCGGCGTCCAAGGTCTGGAGGCGTCGGCATTCAGGGTGCGGCGCACGATCAGCAGCGGTTCGTTCCTCGTCCCGTCACGCCGGGGTTCCGGCATCGGCACCCGCGCTCGAGGCCTGATGCTCTCGCTGGCCTTCGAACATCTGGGCGCTGCCGCCGCCGAGTCCGGCTACATGGACGGCAACGACGCCTCCCGGGTCGTCTCCGAACGGCTCGGCTACCTCCCGAACGGTGTGATGTTCCACGAGTTCGAGGGGCAGCGACGCCGAGAGCAGCGCGTCCTGCTCGAAGTCGACCGGTGGCGATCGGTGCGTCCGGCCTGGCTCGACGAGGGGTCCGTCGACGGCGTCGATGCCCTGCGTCGACACCTCGACATCGCCTGAACGAACGGGCCGACCCCGTCGCCGACTCGGCTCAGCGCAGGAGCGCGAGGTCGCGCTGCGCGTAGCGCAGGTGGGCCCACTCCTCCTCGAGGATCACGCGAACGCAGTCGCCCACGGTGGGGTGCCACTCCCCATCGCGGTCCCACGGGTTGTCGCGTTCCTCCGCGAGCAGCTCGGGCGTGACGTCGGCCAGGAAGTCGGTCACCATCTGCTGCCGCTCGATCCGCGCCGCCATGATCTCGTCGAACGACGGCTCGTCGGTGCGGAAGATCGACATGTCGAACCCCATCCGTTCCGCACCGCTGAAGATCTGCCCGATGTCGTGGAACGGCTCCTCGATCCGCATGATCCCGCCGCGCAGCCAGGCGTCGGTCACGAGCACCATGTGCCGCAGCGTTCGGGCGAGCGACCACTCGTCGTCGACGTGGGCGTCTCG
>JBPEWX010000755.1:0-5670 GCA_052032235.1 Ilumatobacter sp.
GGGGCTCCGATGCGGGTCGAGCCGCCGGGCTCGACGTAGGGTCCGGCGGCATGGACCCCCTCATTGCTCGCAAGACGTGGCGGACGCTCGAGCCGTTGCACGGCATGATCTACTTCGTGCCCGAGGCCGCCGAGCGGTACGCAGCCGCCGGCATCACGAACGATCGGGCCGGCTACTTCGCGTCGCGAGCGGCGGCGATGGGGGAGGTGTCGGCCGACGTCGTGATCGCGACCTTCTACAACTTCCATCCCGACGTGGTCCGGCGTGCCATCCCGCACGCGTGGACGGAGGCGTCGGCCACGAGCCTGCTGGCGGCCCGGCTCGACGCCGCCGACGCCGCCTTGCGACGGGCACTCGGCGACCTGGCCACCGGTGAGCAGATCGAGCGCGCCGCGACGCTCGCCCGGCAGGCGGCACTCGTCGCGTGCGAACGACCCGAGGGGCGGCCGCTGTTCGCCGGCCACGCCGGGCTCGAGTGGCCCGACGCGCCGCACCTCGTCCTGTGGACCGCGCAGACGATGTTGCGCGAGTTCCGGGGCGACGGTCACATCGCGGCCCTCACGATCGAGGGGCTCACCGGATGCGAGGCGCTCGTCATGCACGGCGCCTCCGGCGAGGTGCCGGGAGCCGTACTGCAGGGCTCCCGTGCGTGGTCGGACGACGAGTGGGCCGAGACGATCGCCGGTCTCGCCGACCGCGGACTCGTCGACTCGGCCGGCGAGTTCACCGACGAAGGGCGCGCGGTTCGACAGTCGGTCGAGGATCGAACCGACCGACTGGCGACGGCCCCCTACGCGGCGCTCGGCGAAGAACGCTGTGCCGAGTTGCGTGAGCTCGCTCGTCCGCTGAGCCGTGCGGTGGTCGACGCCGGCCTGCTCGTGCCGCCGAGCTCGTTCGCGTCGGGTGCTCCGAAACGCTGAAAGGCCCCGGGCGGTGCTGCCCGGCCGAAGCCTGGCGCACCCTCCCGGGGCCTCCCAAACAGGTGGGGCATCCACCACTCGGTCGATCGACGGGCATAGCCTGCGTCACGACCTACACATCGCCCGTCGTGTTCCCCCGAAAGGGACGCGGCGGGCGATGCCCTTTTTCGGCCGACACCGAGGCGAACCCCGGCCGCTGCCGTTCGACCGGCCGTCCGAGCGAACCCGGCTGACCTGCCGCCCCGACCACGGTGGCCGGCGAACCGACCTCCGTCACCGGAGTCGAGACCCGGTTCCCGCCGAAGCGGGCCGTTGCCTCTGCGGCGCCCCATCGGTTGCCCGATGTCGGTGCCGCCCCGACCACGTCGGCCGGCGGACCCGGCCTCCGTTGCCGGAGACCCCCGACCCGGTGACCTGCCGAAGCAGGCTCCGTTGCCGGAGTGGCGCTCCCGGTTGCCGGTTTCCCGGCTCGTGGAGCCCCTCGACGCCGTTCACGCTGACCCGGTTTCCCGCGTCGTCGCTCTCGCGCCGCCCGGTCGGGTCTCGAACCGGGCAGTTGGGGTGCCCTGTCCGAGGCCGTCCCGGAACTTCGCCGCCCGACTCGCCGGTTTCCCGGCGGGCCGTGCCACGAAGCACGGTGGCTTCATGCCCCGTCCGGACCCGCTACGTCTCGTGGAACGGACTCGTGAACGCTCCGCAACACTCCGAGGAGCGATGCTGAGCGACCCGGTTGTTCGCTCCCGGTTGGCGTGCGCTTTCCGGTACGTTCATCACTCTCGCGAACACGAAACCCCTGGTCAAGCGGTATTTTCGAATCCCCAGGGTTATCCCCCGAAGTTTCCTGCAATCCCCAGGATTTCCTCGTTCGTCCACCGTCCGTTCACAGGTGGATGCGACGTTTTCCCCACGGTTGTCCACCGTGGTCGGGGTGCTCGGATGAACATGCGGTGACACGTCCGCGCGGGCCGCCTGCCTCGACCGATCCGCGTCGTTCGTTGACGGCGGTGCCGGGAGCGGGTTGAATGGTGTCGATGCCGCAGCAGACGTCCACCAACGTTCCGTTCATCATCATTCCGTAGAGCACGTGCCCCGCACGTGCTCGTTCCGCCGCCCTCGGGGCGGCTTTTTTGTTGCCCGAACCAGACCGAGAGATCACAGCCATGAGCACCCCCGTCGAGATCTTCGACACGACCCTTCGTGACGGCCTCCAAGTGGAGGGCGTCACCGCCACCGTCGAGGACAAGCTCCGCATCGCCGAGCAGCTCGACCATCTGGGCGTGCACTTCATCGAAGGCGGCTGGCCGGGCGCCAACCCGAAAGACATCGAGTTCTTCGCCCGTGCCGCCACCGATCTGTCGCTGACGACGTCGACGTTCGTCGCGTTCGGTTCGACCCGTCGCCCTCGCGGCAAGGTCGACGAGGACCAGACGCTCCAGCATCTGCTCGACGCGAACACGTCGGCGGTCTGCATCGTGGCCAAGAGCTCCGACTACCACGTGACCGAAGCGCTCAAGACCACCCTCGACGAAGGCAGCGCCATGATCGCCGACTCGGTCGAGTTCCTCCGCGCCCACGACCGTCAGGTGCTGGTCGACATGGAGCACTTCTTCGACGGCTTCAAGGCCAATCCGGAGTTCTCGTTCCGGGCGCTCGAGGCGGCCGTGGTCAAGGGGGCGTCCCACGTCGTGCTGTGCGACACCAACGGCGGGTCGCTGCCGCACGAGGTCGAAGACATCGTTCGCCAGGTCCACGCGCACGTCGGGGACGACGTCATCATCGGCATCCACTGCCACGACGACACCGGCTGTGCGGTCGCCAACTCGCTCGCAGCGGTTCGTGGCGGCGTCCGGCACGTGCAGGGCACGCTGAACGGACTCGGCGAACGCACCGGCAACGCGAACCTCACGTCGATCATCCCGAACCTCCAGTTGAAGCAGGACTACACGTGTCTGCCCGAGGGGCGCATCGAACGGTTGACGGTGGTGTCGCACCGCGTCGCCGAGACACTCAACCGGGCGGTCGACCCGCAGGCGCCCTACGTCGGGTCGTCCGCATTCGCCCACAAGGCCGGATTGCACGTGTCGGCGATCGCCCGTGCCAAGGACGCGTACGAACACGTCGATCCGGCGGCGGTCGGCAACGGCACCCGGTTCGTGGTCTCCGAGATGGCCGGCCGGGCGACCATCCAGATGAAGGCCGACGACCTCGGCATCGAGCTCGACGGGCCGGCGATCAACGGCGTCATCGACGATCTGAAGCGTCTCGAACACGAGGGGTACCACTTCGAAGCGGCCGACGCCTCGCTCGAACTGCTGATGCGGCGCGCCGCCGGCTGGCAGCACGACTTCTTCGAGGTCGAGTCGATGCGACTCATCACCGACGAACTCGGCGACGTGTTCAACACCGAGGCCACCGTCAAGGTCTGGGTCGGCGACGAACGCCACGTGTTCACCGCCGAAGGCAACGGCCCGGTCAACGCGATCGACACCGCCCTGCGACGCGCGGTCGGCCGTGCGTACCCGGCGCTGGCCGGCATCCACCTGACCGACTACAAGGTCCGGATCCTCGACGGGGGAGAGGCGACCGGCGCCGTCACCCGCGTCCTGCTCACGGCGACGAACGGCGAACGCGACTGGACCACGATCGGCGTCAGCGCCAACATCATCGAGGCCTCGTGGCGGGCGCTCGAGGACTCGGTCGTGTACGGCCTGCTCCACGCCTCGAGCTGACGACGGGCGGAAGCCGCGCGGCGATGACGGTCGGAGTACGCTGACGACCGCTATGGCAGCCCCCAAGTTCGCGCCGACCGGTGCACGCGAAGACAAGTTCTACTCGTCCCCCGATGTCGTCCCCGACGCCTGGACGCCCGACCGCCCCGGTGTGGTCGACGGGCTGCAGCCCGTCGGGGCCCGGATGGGAGCGATGGGCCCCGACCAGGGGTTCGCACTCACGATCGCCAACAAGCTGGCACCGAGACTGCACCTGGCCGAGGGCGAACGCCTCGACGACGCCATCCGTGGTTGTGTCGTGATCGCGCTCCGTCGTGCGTCGTTGTTCAGTCGTGCACCGGTCGTGCACGATCTCGACATCGCGTTCACGATCTGGGGGTTCTACGACGAGAACCCGCCCGCCGAGCTGCTCGAACGCCGCGCCGAACTGTTCGAGGGCGTCGGCAACGTGAACCACCACTACGCCGAGGGCCGCAAGATCGCCGATCTCGTCCCCGAATCGACATTGCGGCTCACCCCGGCAGCCGCTGCGGCGGCGTACCCGGCCGACTGGCGGGCGCTCACGGGCGCCTGAGCCCGATCGGGCATACTCGCACCATGACGACGCCGACGACTCCGGCCGAGGGCAAGCGCGCCCCGGCGTTCACCCTGCTCGATCAGCACGAGACCAAGGTCCAGCTCTCGAAGCTCAAGGGCCGCAAGGTGCTCGTCTACTTCTACCCGAAGGCCGACACGCCCGGATGCACCACGCAGGCCTGCGGGCTGCGCGACATCAGCGGTCAGGTCGGCGACACGGTGATCATCGGGATCAGCCCCGATCAGCCGGCCAAGTTGGCCAAGTTCGACGCCAAGCACGAGCTCGGGTTCACGCTGCTGAGCGATCCGGAGCACGAGATCGCCGAGAAGTACGGCGTGTGGGTGCTCAAGAAGAACTACGGACGCGAGTACATGGGCGTCCAGCGGTCGGCGTTCCTCGTCGACGAGGACGGCAAGATCGCCAAGGCCTGGCCGAAGATCTCGCCGAAGGACACCCCGACGAAGCTGCTCGACGCGCTCGCCGAAGCCGGCTGACCGCGACCGCGTAGGCTTGGGACTCATGCTCGATCCCTCCATCCGAGACCTCGCCTCGACCGGCCAGAACTTCGGCACGGTCGCCGTCACGTTGCCGAACGGCCAGATCGCCAGCCATGTGATGTGGGTCGACGCCGACGACGACCACATCATCTTCAACACCGAGGTCCACCGCGCCAAGTTCCGTGCCGTCGAGGCCGGATCACCGGTCACCGTGACCGTGTGGAAGGCCGACAACGCCTACGCGTACGCGGAGGTGCGCGGACACGTCGCCGAGATCGTCCGCGGCGACGAGGCCCGCTCGCACATCGATGCGCTCGCTGCCCGCTACACCGGCACCGAGTACACGAGCCCGATCGAGAGTGAACGAGTGATCGTCAAGGTCGCCCCCGATCGCCAGCGGGCGAACGGCTTGTGAGCGAGGCCGAGACGCCGCTCGTCGGCGTGGTGATGGGTTCGACCAGCGACTGGCCGACGATGTCGAAGGCGGTCGAGGTACTCGAACGATTCGGTGTGCCGCACGAGGCGCGGGTCGTCTCGGCGCACCGCATGCCCGACGAGATGTTCGCCTACGCCGAAGCGGCCGCCGGTCGCGGCCTGCGGGCGATCATCGCCGGCGCCGGTGGCGCCGCCCACCTGCCCGGGATGCTGAGCGCGAAGACGCTCGTCCCGGTGCTGGGCGTCCCGGCCCCCACCCGACACCTGTCGGGGCAGGATTCGCTGCTGTCGATCGTGCAGATGCCGGCCGGCATCCCGACGGCGACGTTCGCGATCGGTGAGGCAGGCGCCACCAACGCAGCCCTGTTCGCCGTTGCGATGTTGGCTGCCGACGACCCGCAGCTGACGGCGTCGCTGCAGCAATACCGGGACGAGCGACGCGAGCACGCGGCTGCGTCGACGCTGCCGCCGGCATGACCCGTCCCGCGATCGTCCCGCCCGCCACGATCGGC
>JBPEWX010000756.1:0-2140 GCA_052032235.1 Ilumatobacter sp.
AAACAGGAGTGTTGGTGCGTTCGGCCTCCTCGCTCGGACCTCCACCGGACCACCCACGCCGGGTGTTGGATGTGACACCACTCCCCCGGTGCCGATGGCGCCCATGATTCGAGACATCGCGAAGGTTTCACGTGAAACCAGGCAGTGCCGTTGACGACTACCTCGATGCCGGCATGGGGCTGACGACGCTCCGGAGTCGGGCCTCGCACCGAGTGTCGGTGCTCTGCCGGGGTCGTCGGTGGGCCGACCGCTCACGCGATCCGATGTGATCGGTGTTTCACGTGAAACGTCATGACGGTCCGTCGGGCAATCCGATTCGGACTGCTGGCATGTTTCACGTGGAACAATCCGGTCGCCATCCGCGGATCCGGTCGTGACAGCGGGCAGAATGTCGGCGATGGATGCCGCAGCTGCTCCTCGGCCGCCGGTCCGAGAACTCCCCCGTGTCATCGCCGTCGCGAACCAGAAAGGTGGCGTCGGGAAAACCACGACGACCATCAACGTGGGCGCCTGTCTCGCCGAACTCGGACTTCGCACCCTCGTCATCGATCTCGATCCCCAGGGGAACGCCTCGACCGGGCTCGGGATCGAGAATCGCGGGCTCGAGGTCTCGATGTATCACGTGCTGATGCACGACGAGCCGCTCGAGAACGTGATCGAACCCACCGACGTGCGGGGCTTGTTCGTGGCCCCTGCCAGCCTCGACCTGGCCGGTGCGGAGATCGAGCTGGTGCCGGCGTTCTCCCGCGAGACCCGTCTTCGCCAGGCGATCGCCGCCGTGATCGACGACTACGACTATGTGCTGATCGACTGCCCGCCGACACTCGGCCTCCTGACCGTGAACGGCCTGGCGGCTGCCGGTGAGGTGCTGGTGCCGATCCAGACCGAGTACTACGCGCTCGAGGGCCTGGGTCAGTTGCTCCGCAACGTCGACCTGGTGAAGCGAAACCTGAATCCGACCCTCGACGTGTCGACGATCGTGTGCGTCATGTACGACGCGCGCACCAAGTTGTCGGAGCAAGTCGTGGCCGAGGTCCGGGACCACTTCGGCGACAAGGTCGTCCGTCCGGTCGTCCCGCGTTCGGTCCGCCTGTCGGAGGCGCCGTCGTTCGGGCAACCGATCATCGTCTACGACCCGCGGTCGAACGGCGCCGTCGCGTATTGCGACGTCGCGAAGGAGGTGCACTATGGCTCGGCGTAGCGGTGGGCTCGGCAAGGGCCTGAGCTCCCTGATCCCACCGGGGGAGGCAACCCCGGGCGGCGGTGACGAGACGGCGGTGTTGCGCGAGATCCCGATCGCCGACATCGTTCCCAACCCGCATCAGCCCCGTGTGCATTTCGACGAGGAGTCGCTCGCAGAACTGACGGCGTCGATCCAGCAGATCGGCGTGTTGCAGCCGATCCTGGTCCGCGCCGTCGATGACGGCTTCGAACTCGTCGCGGGGGAGCGGCGCTGGCGGGCCGCGACTCGTGCCGGCTTGGCCTCGGTCCCGGCCGTCGTTCGGACCACGGACGACCTGTCGTCGGTCGAACAGGCACTCGTCGAGAACCTGCACCGACAAGACCTCACCCCACTCGAAGAAGCTGCCGCCTATCAGCAGCTGATCGAGGACTTCGAGCTCACGCACGAAGACGTCGCCGACCGGGTCGGCAAGAGCCGCTCCGCGGTGACGAACACGCTGCGCCTGCTCGGGCTTCCGCCGACGATCCAGCACCTCCTGGCCGACGGCCGACTGTCGGCCGGTCATGCCCGCGCCCTGCTCGGCACGCCCGACCGGACCCTGCAGTCGACCATCGCCGAACGTGCGGTCGACGAAGGGTGGACCGTTCGCATGGTGGAGCTGGCCGTCAAGAACGGCGGCCTGCCGCAGGCGCCGGTCGCCGACGAGCCGGCCCCGTCGCCCGCCGAGCCGACCGACGCGGAACCCTCGCTCGACGGAGCAGGCGTCGCGCCGACGACGCGTCTGCGTCCGCCCGGGTTGCTCGAACTCGAGGAACTGTTGGCCGATCACCTGGCGACCAGGGTGCAGGTCAACATGGGGGCGAAGAAGGGCAAGATCTCGATCGAGTTCGCGGATCTGGAAGATCTCGAGCGGATCTACCGACGGATGACCGAACCCGACGCCGACGCGGAGGGATC
>JBPEWX010000757.1:0-2410 GCA_052032235.1 Ilumatobacter sp.
GGCAGCGACGTGATCGCGATCGTCGAGGTCTCGCCCGAGACCGAGACGGTGCTGACCGCACTGAACGACGACGATCTCGAAGAGCTCGAAGCCGTTCTTGCCTTCATGGGCTACGACACCACCGGCACCCTGGTGGTCGACGGCGAGGTCGACGAGAGCACCACAGCCGCGGTCCAGGCATGGCAGACCGATGTCGGCCTGCCTGTCACCGGATCGATCGACCCCGCCGACTACGTCGTGCTCGACGGCATCGACGGTGCGGCCTACTCGGTCAGCGAACACTTCATCGAGGTGGGTGACGAACTCGACGACAGCGACGTCGTCTTCTCCATCGCAACACCGACCCTGACCGTGACGGCCGACATCGCCGTCGGCTCGATCGACGAGTTCGCCGTCGGTGATCTGGTCACGGTCGAGCAACTCGACGAGTCGACGTTCGAGGCCGAAGTCGTCGCCATCGCCGACATCGCAACACCGGGCGGCGCCGACGCCGGCCCCACGATCGCCGTCGAGTTCGAGGTGGTCAGCGAGCCGGACGAGTTCGTGAGTGGATCGGTCCTGATCGTCACCGAGTCGTCCCGGATCGACGGAGCAACGGTCGTGCCGACACGGGCACTGATCGCACTCCGCGAAGGCGGCTACGCCGTCGAGCGGCAACTCGCCGACGGGTCGACCGAGCTGATCGGTGTCGAGATCGGCACCTTCGACGACGGCCTCGTCGAGGTCGTGTCGAGCACGGCCGACCTGAACGAGGGCGACGATCTGGTGGTGCCGGCATGAGTGAACACGCACTCGAACTGGTCGACGTCGTGAAGTCGTACCCCGGCAACCCGCCGGTCGTCGCCCTCGACCGGGTGTCGCTCGCCGTTCCGCACGGCGACATGCTCGCCATCGTCGGTCCGTCGGGGTCGGGCAAGTCGACCATGCTCCACGTGATGGGCACCCTCGACCGTCCCACCTCGGGATCGGTGCGGATCGGCGGCATCGAGACCGCCCGGTTGTCCGATCGCAAGCTGAGCGCCGTCCGGTCCCACGAGATCGGCTTCGTCTTCCAGCAGTTCTTCCTCCTTCCGGGGGCCAGCGCGCTCGACAATGTCGCCAACGGGCTGCTGTACAGCGGGGTCCCCCGTCGGAAGCGTCGCCAGCGTGCGGCCGAGTCACTGGCCCGAGTGGGGCTCGCGCACCGACTCCACCACGTGCCGAACGAGCTGTCGGGCGGTGAGCGTCAGCGGGTCGCCGTCGCACGCTCGCTCGTGCAGGATCCGACGATCGTCCTCGCCGACGAACCGACCGGCAACCTCGACAGCCGTTCGAGCGCAGCGGTGATGGAGTTGCTCCACAGCCTCCACGACGAGGGCCGCACCATCGTCGTGATCACCCACGACCGCGAGATCGCCCGCTCCCTCCCGCGCCGTGTCGAAATGCGCGACGGCCACCTCTCCGAACTCGACGACGACGCCCTCGAGCCGGTGGGGGCATCATGACCGCCACCATCGAACGCCCGGCGCCGAAGCGAGCGTCGGTGCCGCCGAGCCGGTTCCGGCCCGCCGACGTGATCGGCGTCGCCACCGACGGCCTCACGCATCGCAAGGTCCGCACCGTCCTGTCCGCCGTCGGCATCACGATCGGCATCGCTGCGATGGTGGCCGTCCTCGGCCTGTCCGAATCGAGCCGCGCCGACCTCAGCAACCAGATCGAGGAACTCGGCACCAACCTGCTCACGGTCGAGGCGACGACCGGCCTCGGCGCCGGCGACGCCAGCCTGCCCGACGACGCGGCGGCCAAGCTCGGTGTCGTCGGCCCGGTCGAGGTCGTGGCCGACGTGGTGACCCTCGACGAGCTTCCGCTCCGGAACGACGTGATGAGCGACAACGAGACCAAGGGACTCAGCGCCGTCGCCGCTGACACCGACCTCCTCGACACGCTCCGGGCCGACGTGGCCGTCGGCCGCTGGCTGGACGACACCACGTCGGCCGTGCCGACCGTCGTCCTCGGTTCGGTCGCCGCCGAACGGCTCGCGATCGACGACGTCGGCGACGGGCCGATGATCATGATCGGTGACGAGTGGTTCACGGTCATCGGGATCCTCGACGAGTTCCCCCTCTCGGAGAACCTGGACCGCTCGGTGTTCATCGGCCGTGACGTCGCCGCCGACGTGTTCGAGTCCGAACTGAATCCGAGCGTGATCTACGTGCGCACCGCCCCCGAGTCGGTCGACGACGTGCGTGCGGTCGCCGCCGCCACCGCCGATCCGCAGAGCCCCGACGAGGTGTCGATCTCCCGCCCGACCGACGCGCTCGAGGCGCAGGAGGCCGCCGACAGCGCGTTCACCTCGCTGTTCCTCGGGCTGGGCGCCGTCGCCCTGCTCGTCGGTGGCATCGGTATCGCCAACGTCATGGTGATCGCCGTG
>JBPEWX010000758.1:0-2582 GCA_052032235.1 Ilumatobacter sp.
TTCTCGCGGAGCTTGACCGCCTGCTGGTCGTCGCCCATCAGCTCGGCGGTCTCGGCCCAGCCGTCGATCTTGTCGGCGGCGGCGCAGAGGAAATCGACGTGGTCGCGGTCGCCGCAGCTCATCGATCGAGTTCGATCTCGACCATCAGCTCGTTGGCGAGTTGCTCGAGCGCGTTCCGCAGCGTGACCTCGTCGAGATCGGCGGGCGCCTCGAGCATGGCGTCGGCCTCGAACAGGACGCCGCCGGCCATCGGGGCTTCCCACGTCTCCGTGTTCAGCTCGTCGATGTTGATGCCGTGCTCGGCCAGCACCGACGAGAGCTCGCGAACGATGCCGGGACGGTCGTTGCCGAGCAGGTGGAGCGAGAAGTGCTGCGCATCGTCGATCTGGTCGCCACCGACGTGGACCTCGACGTCGAGCACTCCCGACAACGGCTCGAGGGCGGCGGTGAAGTCGCCGACGCGGTCGTCGGGGATGCGGACGAGCACGATGCCGGCGAACTTGCCGGCCAGTTCGGCCATCTGGCTGCGTTCCCAGTTGCCGCCGTACTCGGTGACGACACCGGCGAGTGCGCTGACCAGGCCGGATCGATCGTCTCCGATCGCAGTGAGGACCAATGACGCCATGACGCCAGCGAACGCTACCTGCGATACTGGAGACATGGGCGAGATGCCGGAGTCCTCCTCGACACGGTCACCCGACGAGATCGTCGCCGAGTGGCAGCAGCGTGCATGGGGCGAAGGCGACCTGAACGCCGCCGACGAACTCGTGGCCGAGCCGTTCGTCCGACACGGCATCGGCGGCACCGTCAGCCGGACCCGCGACGAGCTCAAGCGTGACCTCCGCGAGTACCGCAAGGCGCTCGGCACACCGGTGATCCGGGTGCACGAGCGCACCGTCGACGGCGACAAGGTCTGGAGCCGGACCTCGATGCGCGGGCATCACTCGATCACGGGCGAGCCCCGACGGATCGACTTCATCCAGATCCACCGGATCGAGGGCGGGCGAATCGTCGAGGTGTGGACCCTCCACGCCACCGACGTCGACTGGGACTGAGCCGGCCCCGAGTCAGATCAGGTCGGCTTCGCCGATGCGCCGTCGGGTGCGGCGGCTGGCCGCGACGTAGACGGCCATGGCGGCCAGGACGAGTGCGCCCATGATCGCAAACGTCTGCCGGAGTCCGATCTCGTCGGCGAGCACGCCGAGCGGGAGCGCCGCCATCCCGAAGCCGCTGAACGACAACATCATCAGGCTCTGCACACGGCCGTGGTACTCGACGTCGGACAGTGCCAGCACGAGCGAGTTGTTCATCGCCTGGAACCCGGCCGACGCGGCGCCGACCGCAGCCACGGCGAGCAACGCGAACGCGTAGTTGGGGGCGACCGCCAACACGATGAGCGTGGCGCCGAACGCGAACCCCGTCACCGACTGGATCTTCCACGCCGCACGCCCCTTCGAGCGTCCGGCGATCGCCATCGACAAGATGACCGCCCCCACCGCCGACGCGGCAGCGAGGATGCCGTAACCGGCCGAGCCGACGTCGAGCACCTCGGTGGCGAGGCGGGGGAGGAAGGCGACGAACGGGAAGCCGACCATCACGCAGACGAACGACACCACGATCAGCAGGCCGACGTGACGGTGCTTGGAGACGTAGCGGACGCTGTCGCCGAACTCCCGCAGGACGCCTCGGTCGCTGCGCTCGCCCGACGGCAGGCCGGGCGGCAGTGCGAAGCACCGCAACAGCGCGAGCACCGACAGGGCGGCGGACACGTAGTAGACGCCGGCCACACCGATCCACGCGACCCCGATGAAGACACCGGCGAACGCCGGGCCGATCACACGCGATCCGTTGATCGTGATCTGACCGAGGATGATCGCGTTCGGCAGGAGTTCGCGGCCGACGACCTCACCGGTGAGCGCCATCCGGGCCGGGACGAGGAACGAGAAGGCGACGGCCTGGATGGCGGAGGTGGCGAGCAGCATCCAGTACTCGATGAAGTCGAAGCTGACCCCGAGTCCGACCCACAGCGAGGTGAACATCAACATGCCGAACGTGACGACGAGGATCGTCCGCTTCGAGTAGCGGTCGGCGGCGACACCGCCGAGCGGGGTGGCGATCAGCATCGAGATCCCGAACGCCATGAAGACGCCGCCGAGACCCGTGTTCGAGTCGGCCAGTTCGTTGGCGAGCCAGCCGCGTGCCACGACCTGTGACTGGGTGGCCAGGAACCCGAACGCACCGACGATGAACAGGGTGCGATACGCCGGGATGCGCAACGACTCGTAGGTCGCCGAACGCCCGCTGGCGGTGTCGGAGGGGGTGGAGGTGGCGATCGGTCCAGTGTGCCCCGCATCGCGCCCGATCCCGATGCCGGACCGGCTGTGGCGAGCGCGGAGCGATATCAACGTTCTGGCCCTCGCCCCGGCGCGCCCGACGGGCGTACGGTCGAATCCGGCCGTTCGGCCGACGGCGGGTCACCCGAATCATCACGCAGGGAGACACATCATGATGAAGCAACTGGCAGCGGCCGGTCTCGTCGTGGCGGCGACGCTCGGCACCGGCGCCTCCGCCTTCGCAGGCGA
>JBPEWX010000759.1:0-6429 GCA_052032235.1 Ilumatobacter sp.
CGAGCAGCGGCGTCGGGGCATCACCCATCGAGTAGGGGATCAGGACACCGTAGTGATCGTCTTCGATCTCGCGGTCGTGCTCGGCGCAGACCTGCTCGATCACCTCGCGACCGGCGGCCGCGTCGGCCGGCGTCACGAACGACGGCAACCAGCCGTCGGCGAGGCGCCCGACCCGCTTGAGTTCGGACGGCGCGATGCCGCCGAGCCAGACGTCCATTCGCTTCGGCACCGGGCGCACGCGGACGCCGTCGTAGTGGAAACGTTCGCCGTCGTGCACGACCGGCTCGCCCGTCCAGCACTGGCGCATGACCGACATCGCCTCGTCGAACCACGCCGCCCGTTCCTTGCGGTCGACCCCGAACGCCTGCTGCTCCATCGGGTGGACCTGGCCGAGCCCGAACGCCGGGAGCAGGCGGCCGCCCGACATCGTGCCGAGCGTGGCCAATGCCTTGGCGAGCACGATCGGGTTCCGGCCAGGCAGCACCATCACCGACATCCCGAACTTCAGGTTCGTGGTCCGGCCGGCCGCGTACGACATCGCGACCATCGGGTCGGGGGCGTCGCCACCGATCTTCTCCGACACCCACAGGCTGTCGAAGCCGTGACGTTCGAGTTCGTCGACGACCGGGCCGAAGCGTTCGTCGTGGAGGGTGGTACGCGTGCCGAGGCCGTAGCCGATCCGGACCTTCATGCCCGGATGGTGTCACACGCGGTGGTGCTCGGTGCTAGCCGAGGGCCCGGCCGACACGGGTGTCGGCGAGGACCATGGCGAGGCGGGGGTCGTCGCCGCGCTCGACGCGGCCGACCTGGATCCAGCTGAGGACGAAACTGGCGGCGGCCACGGCGATGACCAGCGACCACTGCGACACCTCACCGATGAGGCTCAATCCGGCCGCCAAGCCCGCCGCGACCACGCTCAGCACGACGCCCAGCCGAAGCGTGGCGAAGAGTGTGGCGTTGGTCATGGACCATGTGTAACCCATCGGTCCCTTCCGCTACGCCCGAATTACGGAGTCGCGCGGAAACGACGCGCGTTCTGCAACACAACGGTCATACGCGTCACCCGATCGCGCGGCCGGCCCGCACGAGAGGAGCGACCGGTAGCGTGCCGCCATGGCCGATGCCCGACGGGTGCTCCGGCACCGTTCGGTGCGTCTCTATCTGACGTCGACCGCGCTCGCCGCGGTCGGTCTCAACATCTTCGTCACCGTGCTGTTCAAGCACGTGTTCGACATCACGGGCAACGAGCTCGACATCGGCTGGCTGGGCCTCGCCCAGTTCCTGCCCGCCGCGTTCCTGGTGCTGGTGTCCGGCTGGGTCGCCGACCGGTTCGACCGTCGCCGCATCAGCTTCGCGTTCATGCTCGTCCGTGTCGTGTGCTGTCTCGCCCTCGTCGCCGTCGCCCGTTCCGAGCCGACGAGCATCTGGCCCTTCCTCTTCGTCGCGCTCGCCTTCGGCACCGCCGACGCGATGCTCAACCCGGCTCGGCGATCGATGGCGCCGCTGATCGCCCCGGTCGACGAGTTCCCGCAGGTGATCGCGCTCTGGACGGCCACGTTCACGGCGTCGTCGATCATCGGGCCGGTGCTCGGCGGCTTCATCTACGTCCAGGGGCCCGACGTCGCCTATCTGGTCGCCGGAGCGCTCCAGTTGGCGGCGGCGCCGTTCCTGCTCCTGATCCGGTTCGAACGCCCTCAGGAGCGCTCGACCGGACGGCCGACGCTCGGGAATGCGATGGAGGGCCTGCGCTTCGTCCGCCGCACACCGATCGTGCTCGCCGCCATCAGCCTCGATCTGTTCGCCGTGCTGTTCGGCGGTGCGGTCGCCCTGATCCCGGCGGTGGCCGAGGAACGGTTGGGCGTCGGCGACATCGCCTACGGCTGGTTGCGTGCGGCGCCGGGTATCGGCGCTGCGGTCATGGCCGTGGTGCTCGCCGTGCGTCCGGTGCAACGGCGCGTGGGCCCGACCCTGCTCTGGGTCGTGGCGATCTTCGGTGCCGGCACCGTGGTGTTCGGCGTCACCACCAGCTATGCCGTGGCGTTCGTCGCCCTCGTCGTGCTGTCGGGCGCCGACATGGTGTCGATGTTCATCCGCGGCTCGATCGTGCCGCTGGCGACGCCGAACGACCAGCTCGGCCGGGTCAGCGCGGTCGAGGGTGTGTTCATCGGCGCCTCCAACGAACTCGGCGCGTTCGAGAGCGGCGTCGCCGCACGCGCCTTCGGGCTGCCGTGGGCGATTGCGGGCGGCGGTGCGATCACCATGCTGATCGCCGGCTCGTTCGCGATCTTCTTCCCGACCCTGCGCAAGGTCGACCGCTTCAGCGACGTGAAGCCTCCGGAACCGTCGATGGTCTGAGGACCCTCAGCCGAAGATGCGGCTGAGGCGGGCGACGGCGCGGAACTTGCGGCCGGTGTCGAACGATCGATCGGCGCCGATGCGGCCGATCCCGCTGGCGATCGTCGGGTAGATGTGCACGAGATCGGAGAGCTCGTCGACGCCGATCCCGAATCGGATCGCCAGCGCCAGTTCGTGGATCAGCTCGCCTGCACCCGGTGCCAACGCGTGGGCACCGACGATGCGGTCGTTGGCCGCCACCACGATGATCGACCCCTCGGTGGTGCCGTCGGCCCGTGCTCGATCGTTCTCGGCGAGCTCGTGTCGGTACACGGTCACGTTCCGTTCGCCGTGCCGTTCACGGGCTTCGGCGGCCGTGAGTCCGGCGTGGGCGAGCTCCGGATCGGTGAAGGTGCACCACGGCACGAGATGGGCCGGCTGGCCGCGCCCGGGGAAGAACATGTCGCGCACCGCCAGGACCGCGTCGTGAGCGGCTGCGTGGGTGAACCGAGGCCGGTCGGCGGCGGCGTCACCGACGACGTAGATGTTCGGGACCAGGGTCCGGTTGCGTTCGTCGACCTCGGCGCCGGCGGCCGAGACGGGGACGCCGAACTTGTCGAGGCCGAGCTCGTCGACGTTCGCGACGCGGCCGGTCGCGACGAGCAGACCCTCGGCGGTGAACTCGCCCTCGCTCGTGTCGACGATGACACCGTCACCACCGCGCCGGACGGCGGTCGCCGTCGTGGCGAGCCGCAGGTCGACACCTTCGTCGCGGAGGATCTGTCCCAGTCGGTCGGCGAGTTCGGGCTCGTCGCGCGGCACGAGCCGATGGGCCTGCTCGATCACGGTGGTCGGCACGCCGAGGCGCACCATCGCCTGTGCCAACTCGGTGGCGATCGGACCACCGCCGATCATGACGAGCGACGAGGGCGGACGTTCGAGCGTGAACAGGTTCTCGCTGGTGAGCACGTCGACCGTGTCGATGCCCTCGACGGCCGGCATCGACGGCCGGCTGCCGGTGCACACGAGGACGTAGCGCGTGTCGAGTTCGACCGGCCCGTCGGCGGTCTGCACCGTCACCTGGCGATAGCCGGTGATGCGGGCCGTCCCTTCGATCAGGTCGACGCCCATCTGTCGGAACCGGTCGGGGTGATCGTCGGTCGCGGCGATCTGCGCCTGGACGTCCTTGATCCGGGACCACACCGCCTGCAGGTCGACGTCGGGTTCGGCAGTCCGGACGCCGAAGCGCGCCGCGGTGCGAACCGTGTGCGCCACCCGGGCGCTCGCGATCAGCGTCTTCGACGGGACGCACCCGGTCCAGAGACAGTCGCCGCCGATCGGGCCACGTTCGACGGCGGCCACCTTGAGCCCGACCTCGCCGGCCGCGAACTCGGCGGCGAGGGTGCCGCCGGAGCCCACACCGATGATGACGAGGTCATACGTCGGTCCCATCAGGCGGTGGTGTCGGGGCGTTCGTGGTCGGTCATGCCTCGCACACCGTAGACCGTCCGGCGTCGGATCGCCCGGCCGAGTACGCGTGTTCTGCAAGACTGTGCGACCGGGGGCCAACCGACCACAGAAAGCGAGTATCAACCAATGCAGAACATGATCAAGGAGTTCCGAGACTTCATCAACAAGGGCGACGTCGTGACGATCGCCGTCGGACTGATCATGGCGCTCTACTTCCAGTCGATCGTCGATGCGATCCTGGAAGGCGTCATCAAGCCGATCATCTCCGCCATCTTCGGGGAGCAGAACTACGCCGCCATCGGTTTCGACCTCGGCGATGCCTTCATCAGCATCGGCCTGGTCATCGGGGCCGCCATCGACTTCATCGTCGTGGCGTTCATCCTGTTCCTGTTGATCAAGGCGTACAACAAGTGGAAGGCGGAGGCGCCTGAGGAAGAGGCAGGCCCGACCGAGGTCGAGCTCCTCACCGAGATCCGCGACTCGCTCCGCAACCGCTGATCCGACCGGACGACAACCCAGATCCGACCTGCGGGCGGGCTCGCGCGTGGCGCGGGCCCGCCCGTCGGCTTGAATGGCTGGTCATGGAGCGGGCGCTTCTCGGATTCGTCGGCGCGGTCGCGCTGATCACGGCGGCATGTGGCGACGGCGGCGACGCGGTGTCGACGCTGCCCGATGTTCCCGACACGGTGGCACTCGGCGGCATTCCGGACGCACCGACACCGATCTCGTCGACGATCGTGCCCGACACGATGGCCCCGCCGACCACCATGGCCGAGGTCGAGCCGATCGAGGCACCGATCGGCGACGTCGCCGACGGCGATCGACTCCTGCTGATCGGTGACTCGGCGATGCTCACGCTGACGCCGCGTGCCGACGGCATCGCCTGCGAGGTGTTGACCGGTCTGGGATGGCAGGTCGGGATCGAGGCCGAGCTCGGTCGGTACATCGGGTTCGCTGCGGACGTGGTGGACGAGCTCGTCGTCGACGTCGCCGACGACTGGCAGGTGATCGGGCTCATGTTCGGACATCACCTCGACACGACCCCGGACGAGTTCGGCGCCGCGCTCGACGAGGTGCTCGACACGATCGGCAACGTGCCCGTGCTGCTGTACACCCGCAGCGAGGTCGACGACGACGCCGCCGAGCTCAACGACGTCATCCGACGGCGCGCCGACGACCGGCCGACCGTGATCCTCGTCGACTGGGGGCAGTCGGTCGCCGACGAACAAGAGCTCGAACTCGTGGGCGACGACGGTCTCCCGACGTCGGACGGCATGGAACGCATCACCCTGCTGACCGCGGCGGCGCTCGGTGAGTCACCGTCGGGCGGGGGCGGGCTGTGCTTCCAGCCCGTGTTCACCGACGACTCCGCGATCGTGCTGTGACACCGGCCCGCCGAACCCAGCGTTCGGCGGGGCGTCCGGGCTCGTAGCCTGTCCGGATGCTCCAAGCACAGGCACTCTCGGTGGAGGTCGGAGGTCGACTCGTCGTCGACCAGGCCTCGTTCACCGTGATGCCGCGCGACAAGGTGGGCATCGTCGGCCGGAACGGCGCCGGCAAGACCTCGATGTTCAAGGTGCTCGGCGGGGCCGCCGAGCCGTCGGCCGGCAAGGTGCTGCGCAAGGGCGGCTTCGGCTACCTCCCCCAGGATCCGAAGATCGACGGTTCGCAGGAGCACCGCACGGCGGTGCAGCACGTGCTGTCGGGGCGCGGGATCGACGCCGAGGTCGAACGGATCGAGAAGTTGCGCGCGGCGATGGAGGAGTCGCCCACCGACGCCAACGTCGCCCGCTACAGCCGCGCCGAGGAGCGCTTCCGCCTCGAGGGTGGCTACTCCGCCGACAGCGAGGCCCGCTCGCTCGCCGCCGGTCTCGGCATCGGTCAGGATCGCATCGAGCTGCCGATCGGCGTCCTGTCCGGTGGTGAGCGCCGCCGCGTCGAACTGGCCCGGATCCTGTTCGCCGGCTCCGACGTGCTGTGTCTCGACGAGCCGACCAACCACCTCGACGTCGACGCCAAGACGTGGCTGATGGGGTTCCTGCGCCAGTATCGGGGCGCCCTGCTCGTGATCAGCCACGACCTCGACCTGCTCGACGAGGCGATCACCCGGGTGCTGCATCTCGACCGGCCGACCGAGACGGCGACCGGCCACATCGTCGAGTACAAGGGCACCTACAGCCAGTACGTGACGGCGCGGGCCGAGGACGAACGGCGGCTCGCCAAGCAGGCCGCCGAGCAGGAGCGCGAGATCGCGCGCATGCAGAAGTTCGTCGACCGGTTCGGTGCGAAGGCGACCAAGGCCGCCCAGGCGCACTCGGTCGAGAAGCGCATCGCCCGCCTCGAAGCCGAGAAGGTCGACGCGCCGAAGCACGCCAAGCAGATCACCGTTCGATTCCCGGCCCCGCCGCCGTGTGGCGAGACGGTGATCGAGGCGAGCGAGCTGTGCAAGGGGTACGGCGGCCCGCCGGTGTTCGAGGACGTCGCGTTCGATCTCGGCCGCGGTGAACGGCTCCTGGTGCTCGGCCTGAACGGTGCCGGCAAGACGAGCCTGCTCCGCATCCTCGCCGGTGAGACCCAAGCCGACCTCGGTCACTTCGAGTTCGGCTACCAGGTGCAGCCGGGCTA
>JBPEWX010000076.1:0-5156 GCA_052032235.1 Ilumatobacter sp.
GGTCGAAGTCGTCCGGTCGGGGCACGGTGGCCGGCTCGGCGAGCACCACGTCGCCGTCGATCCGGTCGATCCGGAACGTCCGGCGCGCCTCCCGCTCGTGGTCGTGACCGACCAGATACCAGAAACCGGCGCGGAGGAGCACACCCCACGGGTCGACACGACGATCGACGTCGCGGTACCGGAACCGGACGGCGGTCCCGGTGGAGACCGCCTCCCGGAGTGCGGGAAGCGCCGCGGCGTCGGGCACGACGGCGGCCACGGCGGCCCCGCTGTCGAGGACCCCTCCACCGATCTTCCACATCGCCTCCTGACCGCTCGCCGACCCCGGTCGGGTCGCCGCCATGGCCACCTGGAGCGCTCGGGTCTCGTCCTGGTCGAGGTCGAGGCCCTGCATCTCGTAGCGGTTGCGATCGATCCAGTAGCGGGTCTGTCCCGCCTGGTCGGTGCCGGCGACGATCTCCTGCTCGATCGGGACCCCGATGTCGCGCAATGCCGCCTTGTCGCGTTCGAACGCGCCGCGACGGGCACCGGCCTTGTCCGGGTACTGGCCGACCAGCTCGTCGGCGATCTGGGTGAGGCTCAGCGGTTCGCGCGTCTCGAGCAGCAGCGCCAGCAGGTTGGTCAGTCGTTCGACTCGGTCGGCCATGACGCCCCTTTGTCTAGCGGGTCGAACCGACCCGTCGCACCGTGCTAGAACCGACGGCATGCGAGTGGCGGCTGCATGGCCGCAGCTGACGGTCATCACCGGACCGTCGGGTGCGGGGAAGACCCACCTCGCGCGCGCCTCGGTCCGAGCCGACCGGTCGGTGACCGTGTCGCTCCGGCGGCTCCACCACGGCTCCGAGTTGCCGCCGCTCATCGTCCAGGCGCTCAAGGCTCGGGTGCCGTCGTTGCCCGGCTGGCTGTCCGCCGCCGTCGGACCGTCGTGCGGCCCCGTGAGCGACACGGCGCCACAACGCCGGTTCGAGCAGCTCGGGGCGCTCATCGGCCAAGAGCTCCAGCACCACGTGCACCGACCGACCACACTCGTCATCGACGAGTTGGAGCACGCCGACGCCGACACGGGCGCGATGCGGTTCATCGAGACGATCGTGCGCACGGCGCCCGCCACGCTGTCGATCGTGCTGATCACCC
Source organism: Ilumatobacter sp. (assembly GCA_052032235.1). Lineage (GTDB taxonomy): Bacteria > Actinomycetota > Acidimicrobiia > Acidimicrobiales > Ilumatobacteraceae > Ilumatobacter. The sequence goes on from JBPEWX010000076.1 coordinate 1,135, forward strand.
GGACCGACATCCCGTTCTCGGTCAAGCGTCTGAGCGCCGACGACCGGGTGCTCGAGATCGGACCCGACGACCTGGTGCTCGGCACCGACGAGCTCACCGCGCTCGTCGTCGACCGCTGGCCCGATCTCACCGAGTTCGCCCCGCCGGTCGCCGACCTGGCGGACGGACGGCCGGGCCTGGCCCTGGCCGGCGGCGCCCTGCTCCACGCGCTCCCGGTGGAGGACCGTGCTCCTGCGTTGGCCCGGATCGGCGAGGCCGACGACGTCGAGCACGAGATCACCGTGCGTCAGCTCGCCGTGCTCGACGACGCTCGCGCCCGACTGCTCGGCGACGTGTGGGTCCTCGGCAGCGCGACCGCCGACGAGTTGGTGCGAGCCGGCGACACCGATGCGCCGAAACTGTTGCCGTCGCTGCTCGCCGACGCCCTCGTCGACCGCACGTTCGAGGCCGGCGAACGCGTCCGGGCGAGCCGACGCGTCGAGGCCCTCGTCGAACCCGACACCGCACGGCGCACCGAGCTCGCCGAGCGTGCCGTCCACGTCGCCGTCGCACGCGGCGACGCCGTGGCGGCGCTGCGCATCGCGTGTCGGGCCGGCGACGCGGAGGTCCTGCGCCGAACCGTCGACCGATACGGACTCGCCGCCGTCGACGCCGGGGGCGGCCAGCTCGTGCTCGACACGATCGACCGCCTCGGCGATCCAGCGCTGGCCGGGATCGCCGGACGAGCCGCTCAGGCGCTCGGCGACTGGAGCCGCGCCGTCGACGAGTACGAACGGGCTGCCCAGGTCGCCGTCCGACCCGGCGAGGCGTGGCGACACGGTCTCATCTCACACTTCCGCGGCGACATCGCCACGGCCGGCGCCGCCTACCGGCGCGGGATCGACGCCGCCCGGCCCGACGACGATCCGGCCGAGCTCGCCCGGTTGATCGGCTACGGCGGCTCGGTCAGCTGGCTCGCCGGCGACGTGGAGGCGGCCCGGACGGCCGCCGAACAGTCGCTCGAACTCGCGACCTCGGTCGGCGACGACGGAGCGCTCGCGGTCGCCTACACGCTGGCGGCGATGGTCGCGGCCAGCGACGGCGACCGGGTGAGCAACGACTGGCACTACGTTCGTGCGCTCCAGCACGCCGAGCGGGCCCCCGACCTGCTCCAGATCGCGCGCATCCGCTCCAACCGCGGCTCGCGCCTCATGGAGGAGGGCGAGTACGAATCGGCGCTCGACGAGCTCGACGAGGCGGTCCGCTATGCCGAGGCCGGCGGATTCGACGGGATGCTGGCCCTCGCCCTCACGAACCGGGGTGAGGTCACGACCAAGCTCGGGCGGCTCGACGACGCGCGCACCGACCTGACGGTGGCGTCGGAGCACCTCCAGCGGCACGGGACCGCCATGGTCGCCTACCCGCTCGTCCAGCTCGCCCGCCTGTTCACGATCCGCGGCGACCTGGAGCAGGCACGCGGCGCGTGCGAGCGGGCGTTGGCGATGACCGAGGGCGCCGGCGACCTCCAGATCGAGGTCGCAGCCCTCAATCAGCTCGCCACGACACTGGCCACCATCGATCCGGACGCCGCGTGGGAGCACGCCCACCGTGCGACGAGCATCGCGCCCGTCTCGCTCGACGCTGCCGAGGCGTGGGTCGTCGTCGCCCGGCTGGCGGTGGCGCGCGGCGACATCGACGCCGCGCAGCAGGCAGCCGAGCGTGCCGCCGAACTCGCGAGGAGTCGCCGCGACCGATACGTGCTCGGTGTCGCGCTCGAAACCCAGGCGATGATCGAGGACGACCCGGCCGCGAAACGACGCCTGTTCGACGAGGCGTTCAACCTGTTCGACGAGCTGGGGTGCCCGGTCGAGAGCGGCCGCGTCGAGCTCGGGCTGGCCGAGCAACGCCTCGACGCGCTCGCCGTGACGCGGGTGGCTGCCGTAGCCGAACAGGCCCGCCGCATCGGCGCCCGCCCTCTGCTCGCCCAAGCCGAAGAACTGCTCGACCGCCACGATTCGGCGTCCGACAGCGCACTCGCCGTCAAGGCGTTGGGCACGTTCTCGGTGTCGCTGCGCGGCGAACCGATCCCGGTGAAACGCTGGCAGTCGAAGAAGGCCCGCGATCTGTTCAAGATGCTGGTCTGTCTGCGTGGGCGGCCCCTGCCGCGCGACATCGCGCTCGAGCGACTCTGGCCCGACGACGATCCGACGAAGGCGTCGAGCAAGTTGTCGGTCGCACTGGCGACGATGCGCTCGGTGCTCGACCCCGACAAGGAGTTCGGCGCCGACCACTACGTGCGGGCCGAAGGCGACGCGATCGTGCTCGACCCGGTGAGCGTCCCGACCGACATCGACCAGTTCCTGGCCGGCGCGTCCACCGCGCTCACCGAGTTGAGGCGCCAGCGCGGTGAGCGCACCGTCGCCATGCTGGCCACGGTCGAGGCGAAGTACCAGGGTGACGTGTTCGAGGACGACCCGTACGTCGACTGGTTCGTCCCGCTCCGCGAAGAGGCGCGGGCCGTCTACCTCAACGTCACACGGGAGCTGGCTGCGATCCGCGCCGCATCCGGCGACCTCGACGACGCGATCCGCCTGTACCTCCGCCTGCTCGAACGCGAACCGTACGACGAGGCTGCTCACGTCGACCTGGTTCGAGCCCTGTCGGCCGTCGGCCGCCACGGCGACGCCCGTCGGCGCTATCAGCACTACGCCGACCGGATGCGCGAGCTCGATCTCGAGCCGCGCAGTTTCGCCGCCGCGATCGGCGGTTCCTGACCCGGCATCGGCGCCGGCCCGAAACTCGTTCCAAGGTCACCCGAAGGCGGCTTGCCAGAGTGGCGCCCGTGCACACGTTCGTCGTCCGCATCGCACCGGCAACCGACCCCGCCGACGCGTGGCACGGCGTGGTCCGTCGGGTCTCCGACGGCCACGAGGAGCCGTTCCACGGCGTCGACGAGTTGCTCGCCCTGATGAGCGCCGAACCCGGCGAACCGCCGGGTGCCGATCAGCGGGCGTAGTCGTAGAAGCCGCGACCGGCCTTGCGACCGAGCAGACCGGCGTCGACCATGCGCGACAGCAGCGGCGGCGGTGCGTAGAGCGGCTCCTTGAACTCCTCGTACAGGCTCTCGGCGACGGCCAGGGTCGTGTCGAGCCCGATCAGGTCGGTGAGGCGGAGCGGACCCATCGGGTGGCTGCACCCCTCGACCATGCCGGTGTCGATGTCTTCTTTCGACGCGAAGCCCGACTCCATCATCCGGATGGCCGACAGCAGGTACGGGATGAGCAGGGCGTTGACGATGAAACCCGCCCGGTCCTGGCTCTGGACCACGTGCTTGTCGAGCACGTCGGTGGCGAATCGTTCCGACCGCTCGGTCGTCTCGGGGCTGGTCATCAGGCTCGTGACCAACTCGACGAGCTTGAGGACGGGGACCGGGTTGAAGAAGTGGATGCCGATGACCTGTTCCGGGCGGCTCGTCGCCGTGCCCAGCTTCATGATCGGGATCGAACTCGTGTTGCTGGCGAGGATGGCGTCGTCGGCGGTGAGCACTGCGTCGAGTTGTTTGAAGATGTCGACCTTCATCGCCTCGTTCTCGATGACGGCCTCGACGACGAGCTGCCGGTCGGCCAGCTCGGCCATGTCGGTGGTGAAACCGAGGCGTGCCACGGCGGCGTCGCGTTCGTCTTCGGTCATCTTCCCGGCCGTCATGCCGCGATCGAGCGACTTCACGAGGCGAGCACGACCGGCCTCGGCTGCCTCCTCGGTCACCTCGCGCACCATCACGTCGAGGCCGGCCCGGGCACACACCTCGGCGATACCGGAACCCATCAGGCCGCAGCCGACCACACCAACACGTTCGATCGTCGTCATACCCACGATTGAACCAGGGTTTCGGTACGGACGGGTGTTCTCGGGTTAGGTTCGCCGCGTGGGTGGGAAAATCGTCGCCGTACTGGTTTCCGTCGCGCTCGTGTGCGCATCGGCGGGGGTGATCGACGCCGGACCGAGCGGCGGGGCACTGCCTCCGCAGCTGATCCAGGTCCTCG
>JBPEWX010000760.1:0-6579 GCA_052032235.1 Ilumatobacter sp.
AGCAGTCCCCGCTCAGGCGTCGATCGTGAAGCGCACCGAGTGGTACCCCTCGGCACCGTCCGGGGCGACGTCTTTGGGGCCGATCGGTTGCGCTTCGCCGTCACCGTCGTAGGCGCGAGCGGTCACACGGTGCTCACCCGGGGCGAAGTCGTCCCATCGATAGCGCCACTGGCGCCACGTGTCGTCGCTCGGGACGCCGGCGAGCTCGCACTCGCGCCACTCACCGTCCTCGTCGATCTCCACCTCGACCCTCGAGATGCCACGATGGATCGCCCACGCCAAGCCGGCGATGTCGACGGCTCCGTCGTCGCTGCGTTCGAGCCGGCGGCCGTTCGACGGCCGGTCGATGCGGGCCATGATCTTGATCGGGCCCTCCTTGGCCCAGCCGCGCGGCACCCAGTACCCGTCGAAGTCCTCCCAGCGCGTCATCTCGATCTCGGTCACCCACTTGGTCGCCGACACGTACCCGTACAGTCCGGGGACGACGAGACGGACCGGGTAGCCGTGCTCGGCCGGCAGCGGTTCACCGTTCATGGCGATGGCGACCATCGCATCGCGACCGTCCATGATCACCGACGTCGGCGAGCCGCAGCTCCAGCCGTCGATCGAGCGTGACACCGTCTGGGTCGCCGCCGGGTCGACGCCGGCCTCGTCGAGGAGGTCCTTCATCCGCACGCCCTGCCAGACGGCGTTGCCGACCAGGTCACCGCCGACGCGGTTGGACACGCACGACAGGGTGATCGGGCGTTCGATCATCGGCCGCTCGAGCAGATCGGAGAAGGTGAGTTCGAGCTCGTTGTCGACCATGCCGTGGATGCGGAGCGACCAGTCGTCCTTCGACACCTGTGGCACCGACAGCGCCGTGTCGATCCGGTAGAAGTCGGAGTTCGGCACGATGAAGGGCGTCACGCCCGGGAGTCCGAAGTCGGTCGCATCGATCGCCGACGCGGCCGTCTCGACCATCGGCGGTTCCGGCACGGTGTCGTCGACCTCGGGCAGGGTGAGGGCGTCACGTTCGTCGTCGACGTCGAAGCGACGCTTGAGCACGCGACCGATGCCGCCGAGCACGACCGCACCCATCGCGACGATGCCCGCGCCGACCACGAAGCCCCGCCGCGTCGACCCGGCGACCGGCACCAGGCCGGACGGGTGGTCCGACGTCGGGCCGGCCGAGGCCTGGTCGACCGAGGTCGGGCTCGAACCAGCCGGCGCCTGGTCGGTTGCCGGTTGCGGCGTGGTGATCGGTTCCGGTCCGACGTCGGCCGAACGCGGTGAGAGCCACCAGAGCACGGCGAGCGAGACGAGCGTGCCGACGATCGCCGGCAGCATCTTGCCGAAGGTCGGTGCCGGTCGCATCGAGACGGCCCAGACACCGATCAGACCGACGACACCCGTCACGGCGTACGCCGCCGATCGTGCCCCGCGCACGGCGAGGATGCCCACGATCGAGCCGATCACACCGAGCGAGATGATCGTGCCGAGGATGAGGACGGCCTTGTCGGCGGTCCCGAACGTGTCGATGGCCCAGTCCTTCACGGCGGGCGGCACGATGTCGATGATCTCCTGGCCGACCGGCAGCACCGGCGACGAGGCACCCTTGACGAGCCCGGTCATCAACTCGGCGACCGCCAGGCCGGCGAAGGTCGAGAGCAATCCGAGCGCAACGCCGTGCCATGCGGAGCCGTAGAGTCGGTGGGCCATGGACTCAAGTGTGCCGACGTCGACCGAGCAGCGCATCGCTGCGGCCCTCCGTGAGCTGGATGTTTCGCAGGACTTTCGAATCTCGGAATCGTTCGTTTCGGAAGTCCTCGGTCTGATCGCCGACGAACCGGACGTGCTCGACCTGAAGATCGCCAGCGCAGCCGTCACCGAGATGCGAGATGCGTTCGAGGTGTTCAAGCCGTACCGAGACGTCAAGAAGGTGTCGATCTTCGGATCGGCACGAACGAAGCCGGACGACCCCCTCTACGACCAGACTCGCCGCGTTGCGTCCCGCCTGGCCGACGAGGGGTGGATGGTCGTCACCGGCGCCGGCCCCGGCATCATGCAGGCCGGCATGGAGGGCGCCGGGCGGCAGCGCAGCATCGGCGTGTCGATCCGATTGCCGTTCGAGGCGGGCGCCAACTCGATCATCGCCGGCGACGACAAGCACGTGGCGATGAAGTACTTCTTCACCCGCAAGTTGATGCTGGTGAAGGAGAGCGCCGCCTTCGTCTGCCTGCCCGGCGGGTTCGGCACGCTGGACGAGACGTTCGAGCTCCTCACCCTCACCCAGACCGGCAAGGGTGTCCCGGTCCCGATCGTGTTCCTCGACACCCCCGGCGATCCGTACTGGGAGCACGTGCACACCTTCGCCGTCGAGCAGCTCCTCCCGCGCGGGCTGATCGCCGAGGCCGACACGTCGCTGTACACGATCACCGACTCGTGCGACGACGCCGCTGCCGTGATCGAACGCTTCTACGCCAACTATCACTCGATCCGGAACGTGGGCGACGACCTGATCGTGCGGCTGCAGTACGAGCCGACGGACGCCCAGCTCGAGGAGCTGAACGAGCGCTTCCACCACCTCGTGTCGAGCGGGCGCATCCGGCGTGTCAAGCCCTACGACGTCGAGCGCCGCCAGAACGACCACCCGAGCCTCCCTCGCGTCGCCATGAAGTTCAACCAGCGCGGCTACGCCGAACTCAAGGGGCTGATCGACACCGTCAACGGCTGGGTGCTCGACGACTGATCAGTCGATGTTGCGGAGCAGGTGGACCGCCTTCTCGACCGCACGCCGCGCCTTCGCCAGTTCCTTGTCGCTCGCCGGACGTTCGGTCGCCCCGTCGGCGGCCGCCTCACGCAAGCGGTCGAACGCCAACTCGTCCAGATCGGCCACGATCTGCTCGAGCCGTTCGGCCAGGCCTTCGACGTCGCTCATGGCAGCGCCGCGGCCAACACGTCGATCGGATGTCGCACGGTGACACCCCGGCTGCGCAACTCGCCCTCGAGGTGCATGCTGCATCCCGGGTTGGCGCTGACGACCGTCGTGGCGCCCGACCGTCGTACCGCACGCTCGATCGCCGCCACCTTGCGGTCACGGATGTCGCCGGCCAGCTCGGGTTCGACCGCCGAGTAGGCCCCACCCGCACCACAACACAACCCGGCGTCGTCGAGTTCGACCAGATCGGTCAGCGGCGCCAACAGGTCGCGCACCGAGCCGTGCACCCCTTGCACATGTCGCAGGTGACACGGGTCCTGGATGATCAACGGGCCCTCCACCGGCCGCATCGCCGGGAGCCGATCGGCGTGTCGAGCCACGAACTCGTTCGCGTCGACGACACGAGCGGAGAACGCCTCGGCCTCCGGCGTCGCGAGCAGGCGGCCGTACTCCTTCATCGCTGCGCCGCATCCGGCGGAGTCGACCAGGATCGGCGCGGTGCCGGGCATCGACGCCATCGTCCGCTCGGCGAGACGGACCGCGCCGTCGTGGAGGCCGGCGTGAGCGTGCAACGCACCGCAGCAGCCGCCCTCGGAGCCCGGCACGGCGTAGGAGACCTGCATGGCGTCGAGCAATCGCGCCAGCGATCGGTGGGTCGATCGCATCCAGGCGTCCATCACACACCCGGTGTGGATCCACGCCTGGGCGTCGGCGGGCGATGCCGTGGGGCGGAGCGGCGCACCGCGGCGCAGCGGCAGCCGTCCGGCGACGAACCGCCGGGGCACGAGCCCGATCCGTTGCGCCAGTGCCAGCACGGTCGAACCGCCGAGCAGCAGGCGGTGCCTCGGCAGGACCGAGAAGCCGCTCCGCTGCCACCAGCTCGTGGTTCGACCGCGGCGGGTGAGCTCGGTGCGCGTCCGTTCGATCAGCTCGCCGTACGGCACGCCGCTCGGACACGCCGGCTCGCACCCTCGGCACTGAACGCACGTCGACATCGCGTCGACGAACTCGTCGTCGATCGGCGCACCACGCAACTCGACGGCTCGCATGGCATCGATGCGACCTCGCGGCGAGAGGGCTTCGTCGCCGGTGACCCGATACGTCGGACAGTGCGGCAGACACAATCCGCATGCCACACACGTGTTGAGCGATTCCGGGTCGAGCGACAACGACATCGGGCGCCATGGTAGGCCTCGCTCGCCGCCGCGCCCCAGCGGTCCATAGGCTGGGTCACGTGAGCATCGATCTGTCCGAACCACTCAAGCTCGTCCGGGGCGGCGCCGAGGCCCGCGTCCTGCACGACCTCGACATGCGCCGAGTGCAACTCGAGCGGATCAAACGAATGCTCACCGACCGCGAGAGCGAGTTCGTCGACGCCTTGGCGAGCGACCTGGGCAAGTCGGCGGTCGAGGCCTACTCGACCGAGATCGGTTTCACCCTCACCGAGATCGACCACGTCCTCAAGCACCTGAAGCAGTGGGCCAAGCCGCGCAAGGTCTCGCTGCCGCTCCACCTCAAGCCGGGCTCGGCGGTCGTCCAGCCCGAGCCGCTCGGCACCGTGCTGATCATCGCACCCTGGAACTACCCGTTGCAGCTCGTTCTCGCGCCGCTCGTCGCAGCGATCGCCGCCGGCAACACCGCCGTGATCAAGCCGTCCGAGGTCGCACCGGCCACCGCAGATGCTCTCGAGCGTCTCGTTCCGAAGTACCTCGACCCGAACATCGTGCAGGTCGTGACCGGCGGCGTTCCGGAGACGACCGCCCTGCTCGACGAGCCGTGGGACCACGTCTTCTACACCGGGAACGGCACCGTCGGCCGGATCGTGATGAAGGCGGCCGCCGAGCATCTCACACCGGTGACGCTCGAACTGGGCGGCAAGAGCCCGGCGGTCGTGACCGCCAACGCCGACCTGGCGGTCGCTGCCCGACGCATCGCCTGGGGCAAGTTCACCAACGCCGGCCAGACGTGCGTGGCCCCCGACTACGTCCTCGTCGATCGGTCGGTGGCGAGTGGCCTGCTCGCCGAGCTCTCGTCCGCGATCACCTCGTTCTACGGTGACGATCCGCAGCACTCCGACGACTACGGACGCATCGTCAACGGCAAGCACTTCGAACGGCTCACCGCGCTGCTCGACGGTGCCGGCACGATCGCCCACGGTGGCTCCCACGACGCAGCCGATCGCTACATCGCCCCGACCGTCGTCACCGACGTCGATCTCACGGCGCCGATCATGCAGGACGAGATCTTCGGCCCGCTGCTCCCGATCATCACCTACGAGACACTCGACGAGGCGATCCGGTTCGTCACCGAACGCCCGAAGCCGCTGGCGTTCTACCCGTTCACCGACGACGGCGACGAGGCGGACGAGCTGATCGACCGCACCACGTCGGGCGGCGTCACCGTCAACCACACGTTGCTCCACCTCGCCGTTCCCGAGCTGCCGTTCGGCGGTGTCGGAGCCAGCGGCATGGGCGCCTACCACGGTCGCCACGGCTTCGATCTGTTCTCGCACCTGAAGCCGGTGCTGCGCCGCAGATCGAACCCCGACCCCAGCCTCGCCTACCCGCCCTACACCGGTTTCAAGGCCAAGCTCCTCCGCAAGCTGCTCTGACCCGATTCGGGACGAAGGGCCCGGATCGTCGGTCGCTCCGGCGGTCCCGTGGTCGGGGTCGGTCGGGCATGCTGATGGGGTGACTGTCATGCCGCCCCCGAACCAACCCGACGACATCATCGACCTGGTCGGACCGGGTGGTGACGTGATCGTGCCGCTCGCCAACGGTGAACCGACGTGTGTCATGGACGCACTCGAGTCGGCGGCAGCCGCCGGACGGCTGTCGGGCGTGCGCGTCCACCAGATGCACGCGCTGCACGACCGCGACTACCTCGCCGGCGCCTACGGCGACGACCTGCGCCACGTTGCCTACTTCCTGTCGCACATCACCCGCAAGCACTTCCAGAACGCCACGATCGATCTCGTCCCGGCACATTTCTCCGAGGTCTACGCGCTGATGGCCGGCCGGTCGTCCGATCCGATCGTGGTCGCCGCCGCGTCCCCTCCCGACCAGCACGGCTTCTGTTCGCTCGGCGTGTCCGCCGACTACGTCGCCAGCTTCATCGGTCGCGCCCGCTTCTTCCTCGAGGTGACCGAACACATGCCACGCACGTTCGGCCGCAATCAGCTGCACGTGTCGCAGCTCGAGGGCTGGTGCGAATCGGACCGGCCTCTCATCGAGGTCGCCCCGGTCGAGCCGTCCGGGATCGATCGCACGATCGGCGAGTTGGTCGCCGAACGGATCCCCGACGGGGCGACGATCCAGACCGGCATCGGTGCCATTCCGAACGCGATCATGGCCTCACTGTCGGACCACAAGAACCTCGGCATCCACACCGAACTGATCTCCGACGGCGTCGTCGACCTGATGGAGTCCGGTGTCGTCAACGGGGTGAAGAAGCGGCTCAACCGCACCAAGGCGGTGGGGACGTTCGCACTCGGCACCAAGCGACTCCACCGCTTCCTGCACGAGAACACCGCGCTCGAACTGCACGCCGTTCGCTACGTGAACGACCCCCGCATCATCTCGAACGAGCCGAACTTCGTGTCGATCAACGCCACACTCAACGTCGACTTCCTCGGGCAGTGTGCGTCGGAGACGATCGGC
>JBPEWX010000761.1:0-3469 GCA_052032235.1 Ilumatobacter sp.
CGTCTCCCCACGCCAGGCGCGGCCCGTCGATCGACCGGCCGAGTTCGGCGGCCGCCGCGTCGTGCGCTTCCCGGAGGAGGACGGCGTCGTCGTCGGTCGCCGGGTCGGCGGTGAACGCGACGATGTCGATGTCGGAGCGAGGCTGCCAATCGTCGAGCGCCAACGAACCGACGGCGTAGAGCCCCTCGATCAAGCCGGGCGCCACCTCGTCGTGGATCGCCGACCATCGATCGAGCGCGGAGCGGGCCTCGTCGGGGAGCATGCGACCAGTCTGGCGTCGCTCCGACACGTTCCGGCGTGGGCCGGCTTGGCAGCATCGGCGGATGACCGCAGCGGCTCCCGGCACACCGGCATGGTTCGACCAGGTGGTGGAGGACGTGATCGACCCCGACCGGCCGATCGTCGATCCGCACCATCATCTGTGGAAGCCCGACGGGGCGATTCCGTACGGCATGGCCGATCTGCACGCCGACGCCGGCGACGGCCACCGCATCGAGCGGACGGTGTTCATCGAGTGCCACTCGTGCTACGACCACGATGCCGAACCTCACCGCCAGTCGCTGGGCGAGACCCGCTTCGTGGCGGCCGAGGCAGCCGCGGATCCGTCAGGGCTGATCGGCGGCATCGTCGCCAGCATCGATCTGCGCCGCGACGACCTCGACGAGCTCCTCGATCTGCACGTCGAGGCCGGTGACGGTCTGTTCAAGGGCGTCCGCCACGCCCTCGCCTCGTGCAGCCGACCCGAGGCGCTCCGGATCCCGGGGCGCGCACCGGCCGACCTGGCCCACCAGCCCGACTTCCGACGAGGTGTCGCCCGGCTCGGCGAGCGCGGGTTCACCTACGACTCGTGGCACTACCACGATCAGAACCGTGACTTCCTCGAGCTCGCTCGGGCGACGCCGGGCACGACGATGGTGCTCGATCACTTCGGGACACCACTCGGGGTGGGTCCGTGGGCCGACCGGCGCGAGGAGATCTTCGAGCAGTGGAAGATCGACATCGCCGACATCGCCGAGTGCCCGAACGTGGTGGCGAAACTGGGCGGGATGGCGATGCCCGACAACGGGTACGGCTGGCATGCGGCAGAACGTCCGCCGACGAGTGACGAGTTCGTGGCCGCGCAGCGAGCCCACTATCTGCACACGATCGAGTGCTTCGGCCCCGAGCGCTGCATGTTCGAGTCGAACTTCCCGGTCGATCGGTTCTCGCTGTCGTACCGAACGGTGTGGAACGCCTTCAAGAAGATCGCCGCAGAGTTCACCGACGCCGAACAAGACGCGCTGTTCCGCGGCACGGCGTCGAGGGTCTACTCGCTCTGACTCGACGTGTCGGTCGTCCGTCGCCGCTCGGGCGTCGACTCAGCCGAGCCAGCGAGCGGCGAACGCGTCGGCGGAGTCGTTGGCGTGATCGCTCACGAGTGAGTCGAACGCCGTCTCGCCGTTGGTGAGCCACGGCTCGGTCTCGGTGTGCACCACCGTGCCGGACGCTCGCTCGACCACTCGGGCGCGGCGCCCGCCGGTCGACAGGGAGTCGTCGGCGCCGAAGCCGACGGCGAACGCCGCCACGGCGAGGATCGGCCGCTTCCAGCCCGGCGTCGGGGCGATCTGCAGGTCGAAGCGTTCGGCGGCGGTCTCCATGCTTCGTTCCTACCGGCGAACGCCCACGAAGCCACCAGGATCTACGTCGGTAAGTAGCTTCCAATTATCACGATCTTTGCACTTTCGCGCAGCCCTATCGAACGTGTGTCTGCTACCATCGATATATGTTCGAGGCAGTCCTCGACACCGTGGTCGGCATGACCGACGCCGAGATCACCGACGCACTGCGCGCCAACGAACTCGCCGCCCGCACCGCTGCCGCCGAGCGAGCTGCCCTGATCGCCGTCGCCGAGCACCGCGGCATCGACCGCATCACCCACCGGTCGTCGGCCGGCTGGCTCCGCAGCGAACTCGACTGCGGCGACGGCACCATCGGCCGCGACCGCACCCTCGCCCGGCTCCTCGACGCCCACCCCACCATCGGCAACGCCCTCGCCGCCGGACGGTTCTCGACCGACCACGCCCTGCAGATCGCCCGCATCAGCCAGAACCCACGGATCGCGAACCTGCTCGGCACGATCTTCGATGTCCTCGTCGATCTGGCCGAACACCGTTCGTACGACGAGTTCCGCGGCGACATCGACGCCCTGATCGAACAACTCGACACCGACGGCGCCTTCGCCGACCTCGCCGACGCCGTCGAATCACGCAACGCCCGCGTCGTCGACCTCAACGGCGAAGTCGTCATCGAAGCCTCCGGCGGCGACCCGATCCAAGCCGCCCAACTCGTCGCCGTGTTCGAAGCGTTCGTCGAAGCCGAGTATCGGCGCGACCTGGCCCAACGCCGCGCCGAACACCCCGACGACCCCGAACAGTGGCCCCTCCCGCGCACCGCCGGCCAACGACGCTTCGACGCCCTGGTCGCCATGGTCGCCGCTGCCGCTGCATCGCCCGAAGGACGTGCCCTGCCCGAGCCGACCGTCGCGATCGTCATCGACGACCACTCCGCCCACGAGGTCCTCACCCACGCCGGCATCACCCTCCCCTCCGGTGACATGGTCGACGACCAACCGATCATCGCCGATCCCGACACCGGCGAGCAGCTCGACGCCGCCATGAACGGCCTCGCCGAAGCGCTCGTCGACGATCCCGAAGCGTTCCTCGAACGCCGCTGCGAGACCTCCACCGGATCGAAGATCCACCCGATGATCGCCCTCCGCGCCCTCCTCACCGGCCACGTCCGCCGTGTCGTCGTCGACTCCGAGGGCCACGTGATCGACTACGGCACGAAGCAACGTCTCTTCACCGGACCCGCCCGGCAGGCAGCACTCCTGCTCGCCAGCAGCTGCGTCTACCCCGGCTGTCGACTACCCGCACGAATGTGCCAGGTCGACCACAACGAACCGTGGTCGACCGGAGGCCCCACCGACCAGACCAACGCCGTGCCACTCTGCGGCGTCCACAACCGCATCAAGCACCGTGACGGCCTCACCATCGTCCACGACGACCACGGACGCCCCTACGCCCAACGCCCCGATGGCACCATCATCCTCCCCGTCGGCGAACGCCCACCCGACGTCAGCCCCGTCGACCCGATCGACTCCATCCTCATCCACTTCCGACAACTCCCCGCCGCCTGACGGCAGGCGTCAGAGCGACGAGGTCGACAGTGGGGAACTCGGCGAGCTCCGAGAGCGTCCAACACGTGTGGGTCGGTTCTTCGTCGCTTCGAGCGCGGTCGTCGCGGCCGTCGTCGTGTTGGCCGGATGCCGGCAAGATGCGAGCATCGACGAGGTGGTGGTGACCGACGATCCGCTGGTCATCGACGTCATCGTCGATACGTGCAATGCCGACGTCGACGTGAAGGTCGACGAGACCGACGACGAGGTGTTCCTGTCGGTTCGGAACAACGATCGGGCGCTGTTCATCAC
>JBPEWX010000762.1:0-4785 GCA_052032235.1 Ilumatobacter sp.
ACTATTCGGCTGGTGTGGTGGTGCCGAATGCGGTGTTGAGTCGTGTGGGTGTGGGCGGGAAGGTGTGCATCTATTCGTTCGCGGAGACGCATCTGATCGTCGACGTCAACGGGGCGTTCGACTGAGCCGACGCCGACCGGTCACGTGAAGAAGCCGAGCACGTCCACGACCAGATCGGTCCGACGGAACGACGTGTAGTTCATCCGGGCGTCCTCGCCGAGTTTCGTGAAGGCGAGGACGGCTCGAACCTGGCCGGCGCCGTCGACGTTCAGATTCGACACGTTCGGCGTCGTCGGCGACGGATGCGCCGACAGATGGCCCGGCTCCGGCGCACGCACCATCGTCAGGTTCTGGACGACGGCGGACGCCGACCCTGCACCCGGCACCGTCACACCCTGGGGTGTCATCGCGGCGAGCGGGCCGAACCCGAGCGGGACGCGGGTGTCGACCACGCGGTTCGCTGCCACGGCTCGGTAGCGGCCGGTGTCCGAGGCCGAGGCGGCGTCCGAGGTGATGTAGCCGGCGACGTCGACGACGACGTCGGCGATGTTGCGCTGACCGATGGTGATGTCGCCGCCCGGGCCGAGCGGGACGACCACCAGGTTCGATCGTCGTTCCCCGGCTCGGACGTTGACGTTGGAGGTCACCGTCGCCTCGCCGCCGCCCGGGTAGACGCTGAGGACGCCGCGATCGGACCCGTCGGCGATCGCGACGACCGACAGGACGACCGCCGACGCGGTGCCGTCGTCGGGGACGCCGACGTGTCCGGTGACGTCCGCGTCCCATCCGACAGGCGTGTCGCTCCACGGGTTGGGGCTCCCGGAGTCGAGTGGCTCACCGCTCGGCAGTCGGGTGTCGGCGAGCCGGATCGGGTCGACGGCGACGAAGCGGCCGTCGTCGGTGGGGCCGGACTCGTCGAACCAGGCCAGCACGTCGACGACCACGTGTGCGCCGCTGCTCGACTCGATCACGAAGGTGCCGTCGTCGGCCAGGGGCACGATCGCCGAGTTGGCGACCACCGTCGCCCGCTGATCGGCGTTGAGCGAGGACGTGTCCGGTCGAGCGGTCCGCGACGGCCACGCACGCAGCACGCCGGCACCGTCGGTGTCGGCGTAGGTGAGGTTGACCAGGGCGGCCTCGTAGGCGGCCGGCGGATCGGCGTCGACCACCCGGGTCGCCATCGCCGACATGCGCCCGGGCGCGACCCCGATCGAGTTGCGGGTGTCGTACACCCGGACCGGTGTCGTCGGGACGATCTTCATCGGGTCGGTCGAGGCGGTGTTCGGTGCCGGCGGCACGATCGCCCGCACGCCGCCGAGTGTCGTGTAGTACAGGACCGACCGGCCGGCGTCGTCGAACCCGAACGTCATGTCGGTCATCCCGTTGGCGCCGGTCGCGAACGGTGCCTCGTAGTCGACCGAGCCGTTGCGATCCATCAGCCAGATCTCACCCGAGAGATAGTCGCCGAAGAGGTAGGCGCCGTCGTAGACACTCGGCCACAGTCCGTTCGGGACGAACGCCCCACCCGTGATCGACCGCCCGACGGAGCGGCCGTAGACGGTGATCGGGTCGGTGAGCCCGACTGCCGGACCGGCGCACGGCGCGGTCTGGCCCTGGGGACAGTTGCCCTCGCGCGACGGCCAGCCGTAGTTGGCGCCGAGCGCGCCGGCGTCGACCTCCTCCAGGGTGTTCTGGCCGACGTCGTTGATGAAGAAGCGGCCGCTGCCGTCGTTGCGGTCGAACGCGAACCGGTACGGGTTGCGCAGGCCGACCGCGTAGATCTCCTGGCACGTCGTCGTCGGCGTGACCGCCGTGTTGCCGCGCGTGGCGCAGCGTGCCGTGCCCGGCCCGGTGAACGGGTTGCCCGGCGCCGGGAAGCCGTCGGTCGTGATGCGCAGGATCTTGCCGTTCAACAGCGACAGGTCCTGGGCGGCGTCGTTCGCTCCCGCCGACCCGGAGTCGCCGCGCGGGTCGCGACCGGCGTCGCCGACGGCCACGTACAGATGGCCGTCGCTTCCGATGTCGAGGTCGCCGCCGTTGTGGTTGGTGCCCCGTGCCGAGATCTTGTCGAGCAGCACGACCTCGCCGGCGGGATCGATGCTGTCACCGTTCATCGTGAACCGGCTGACCCGGTTCACGCAGCCGGCCGCCGTCGCCGCGGTGTAGTACACGTACACCGCTCCGGTCCCCGAGAAGCCGGGGTCGTGGGTGAAGCCGAGGAGCCCCTGTTCACCCGAGCTGCACACGTTCAGCGTGAGGGCGGTCGAGAACGTCGTCGACCCCGGCCGTCCGACCCGGACCCGTCCGGCCTTCTCGAGCACGACGATCCGGTCACCCGGCATCCACTCCACTGCCGTCGGTGAGTCGAACCCGCCGACGGCGACATCGGCGAAGCCGGCGGGCACGGTGGCCGCCTCGACGACATTCGGCGACCCGGTCGCCATCGCCCCCAGCAGCATCGATCCCGCAACGAACAGTCGACCCCAGCGCATGGCGCGACCGTACAACCGCCCACCCGACGAACGGGGTCGTTCAGGGCAGGGCGTGCTGGAGGTCGGTCCAGAGGTCGTCGACGTGTTCGACGCCGACGCTGAGGCGGATCAGGCCGGGCGGGACGTCCTCCTGGCCCTCGAGCGCCGCTCGTTGCTCCATCGTCGACTCGACGCTGCCGAGGCTGGTGGCGTGACGGATCAGGCGGGTCCGCCGCACGGTGTCGTGGGCGGCCTGGAAACTGCCGACCTCGAAGCTGACGATCGAACCGAATCCCGACATCTGCTCCTTCGCCCGCTCGTGGTTCGGGTCGCTGGGCAGGCCGGGGTACCGCACACGGGTGACGCCGTCGTGATCGGCCAGTCGCCGGGCGAGTTCGAGTGCGGTCTCCTGGGCCTGACGGACCCGGAGCGCCATCGTCCGGGCGCCGCGCACCGCCAGATACGACTCGAGGGCACCCGGTGTGCCGCCGTGCAGTGTGCGGCTGCGTCGGAGGCGCTCGACGAGGTCGGGGGAGCGCGTGGTGACGACGCCGCTCAGCAGGTCGGAGTGGCCGCCGATGAACTTGGTCGCCGACTGCACCGACAGGTCGGCGCCGAGGTCGAGCGGTCGTTGGAGGAGGGCCGTGGCGAACGTGTTGTCGACGGCGAACAGCGAACCGGGCTTGCGTTCGGCGCCGGCGATCGTGGCGAGTTCGGCGACCTCGAGGAGCGGATTCGACGGTGACTCGACCCAGATCAGGTCGGCCGTGGCGAGTGCGGCGAGCCAACCGTCGGTGTCGGCGGTGGCGATCCGGTCGACGGTCCAGCGCCCCTGTGCCTCGCCCTCGGCGGCGATGCCTTCGGTCGCCTGGTAGCAGTCGGACGGCACGGCGACGTGCGCGCCGGCGGGGAGGAGCGCGAACACCGAACTGACCGCCGCCATACCCGACGCGAACGAGACGCACTCGGCCTGCTCGAGGCCGCCGACGACGGCCTCGAGCGCGTGCCAGGTCGGGGTGGTGTCGGTTCGGGCGTAGAGCACGCCGCCGTCGAGTTCGAAGTTCGACGCCGGCACGATCGGCGTATTGAGCGGCTCACCCGGCGCATGCGGGCGCCCGCCGCTCACCAACCACGTCTCGTCGCGCCAATCGTCGTCACGTTCCATCCCCCCCATCATGCCGACCAACCGCAAGGATGGGGTCAGACCAGGTTCTCACTCCCGGTGTCGTAGTAGCGGCGCTTGGCCCAGAGGCTGACGTAGACGAGGGCGACGAGCACCGGCACCTCGATGAGGGGGCCGACGACGCCGGCGAGCGCCTGACCCGAGGTCACCCCGAACACTCCGATCGACACGGCGATCGCGAGCTCGAAGTTGTTGCCCGCCGCGGTGAACGCGATCGACGTGTTGCGCTCGTACGGCAATCCCATCTTCAGGCCGGCGAAGAACGACCCGAACCACATGAGGCCGAAGTAGATCAGCAGTGGGATGGCGATGCGGGCGACGTCCCACGGCTGCTCGGTGATCTGCTCACCCTGCAGCGCGAAGAGGATCACGATCGTGAACAGCAGGCCGTAGAGGGCGACCGGGCCGATGCGCGGCAGGAATCGCTCCTCGTACCACTCGACGCCCTTGGCGCGCTCGCCGATCGTGCGAGTGAGGAAGCCGGCGAGCAACGGGATGCCGAGGAAGATCAGCACCGACTTGGCGATCTCCCACATCGTGACGTCGATGCCGTCCGAGTCGAGCCCGAGCCATTCGGGGAGCAGCTCGAGATAGAAGTAGCCGAGGATCGAGTAGGCCACGATCTGGAACAACGAGTTGATCGCGACCAGCACGGCAGCGAGTTCACGGCTGCCGCAGGCGAGGTCGTTCCAGATCAGGACCATGGCGATGCAGCGGGCGAGTCCGACGATGATCAGGCCGGTCCGGTACTCGGGCAGGTCGGGGAGCAGGATCCAGGCGAGGGCGAACATGAGCGCCGGGCCGATCAGCCAGTTCAGCACGAGCGACATGACGAGCGACCGGCGGTCGAGTGACTCGCCGATCCGGGTGTACTTCACCTTGGCGAGGACCGGGTACATCATCGCCAACAGCCCGATCGCGATCGGGAGCGAGACGGTGTCGACCTTGATCGAGTCGAGGGTGTCGTCGAGGTCGGGGATCGCCTTGCCGAGCACGATCCCGATCAGCATCGCCGCGCCGATCCAGACCGGCAGGAACCGGTCGAGGGTGGAGAGCTGAGCGGGGGCGTCGACGGACGCTTCGGTGCTGGTGTCGGTCATCTCGAAGCCTCGCAGGGGGAACGGAGGGTGC
>JBPEWX010000763.1:0-2451 GCA_052032235.1 Ilumatobacter sp.
GTAGTGCCCGTCGTAGCCGCCGGCGGTGACGGCCTTCGCGGCGACACCCTGTTCGTGCGTGCGGGCGGTGGCCTGGGCCAAGTGGTACAGGTTGAGACGGATGGCCTGTTGTGCTGCCGGGTCGCCGACGACCTCGACGTCGGAACGGGCCCAGAACTCGTCGAGCCACTCCCGCTGTTCCGCGTACAGGGCATCCCGGCCGACGTCGCGGGCACGCTCGAGCGTGCGGTGGCAGCGGTCGGCCAGTTCCTGGGGCGGTACGCCGCGCGACGAGTGGTAGGCGACGTACTTGACCAGTCGGATGGTCTGGCCTTCGTGGGCGTCGAACGTGAAGACCGTCTTCGCCAGGTCGTGGCCGACGCTGGTCTCGACCTCGCAGTCACAGTCGGCGTCGACCTCGTGCCGGTACGACGCCGCCATGGTCATGCCGCTGTTGACGCACCGGTAGCCGAGGCTCACCTCGCCGCCCGACGGATCGTCGGGATCGGTGTGGCGTTGCTCGCGCGGTTCGAGCACCCGGTGATCGAACCGTGACGCCTGGCGCGGGTCGCGGCCCTCGCCGAGCGCGGCCGAGCGGACGTGGTACTCGTCCTCGCCGTCCTGCCGGTTGAGCAGCTGCGACGACACGACGATCGGAGCGTCGCCGTTCTCGATCGTGACCTCCAACGACAGCACGGCGAGGTGACGATGGGCCAGCGCGACCATGCGTTCCGTGCGGACGTGGACGATCTTGCCGGCGGGTGTGCGCCACACGAGGTCGCGGTGCGACACGCCGGTGCGGAAGTCGACGGCTCGCTCGTAGTGCTTCAGTTCGGCATTGGCGAGCAGGAGCGGTTCGTCGTCGACGTAGAGCTTCATCAGCTTGGCGTCGGGAACGTCGACGATCGTCTGGCCGGTCTTCGCGAAGGCGAACGCGTTCTCGGCGTGCTTGATGTCCCAGGTCTCGTGGAACCCGTTGAGATAGGTCCCGTGGGTGTGTGCGTTCCGGCCCTCGCTCGGGTTGGCGCGCATGCCGATGTACCCGTTGCCGTTGGCGAACAGCGTCTCGGTGACGCCGAGGTCTCGCTCGTCTGGTTCGGTCTCGACGAGCCGCCACGGCTCGACGGGGAAGCGGTGGCGCGGGATGCTCGCCTTGCCGGGTCTGATCTTCATGGCGTGTCCGATCGGCGGGGGGACGGTGTGGTCGTCAATTCATCGGCACGCTGGCCGAGGATCGTGAGCGACCGGGCGGTCATGGGCGGGTGGAGACGATGGTCTCGTCGAGGTCGTCGACGACGAGGTCGGCGCCGGCGGCGAGCAGGGCCTCGCGATTGCCGCCACGGTCGATGCCGACCACGAGAGCGAAGCCTCCCGCGGCCCCGGCGGCGACGCCGGAGGTGGCGTCTTCGACGACGATGCAGCGGGCCGGGTCGACGCCGACGTGCGCCGCCGCGGCGAGGAACATCGCCGGGTCGGGCTTGCCGGCGAGCTGTTCGTCGGCCGCGGTCGTCCCGTCGACGACGGTCACGAACCGATCGGTGATCGCGGCTGCGGCCAGCACGGCGCGGGCGTTGCGCGACGACGAGACGATCGCGCTCGGAACGCCTGCCGCGTCGAGTGCGTCGATGACGACCATCGTGCCGGGGTACGGGGCGATGCCGTCGCGTGCGAGCACCGCGTTGAAGCTGTCGTTCTTGCGGTTGCCCATGGCGCACACGGTGTCGTCGCCGGGTGGGTCGGTCGGGTCGCCCCAGGGCAGGTCGACACCGCGCGACCGCAGGAACGTCTGCACCCCGTCGTACCGGGGGCGGCCGTCGACGTACGCGAGGTAGTCGTCGGGCGTGAAGTCGTAGTCGGCGAAGAGGTCGGCCCAGGCGCGTTCGTGGATGCGGGCGGTCGGTGTCACGACACCGTCGAGATCGAACAGCACCGCGCCGGCGCGCGTCCAGTTGATGGAGAGGGTCATCGCGGGCCGATGCTAGCGGTCGTCGCGGAAGCGCTTTCGCTCCCGCGGCAGCTCACGCCTCGAGGTTCGACTCGGCGATCGCTTTGAGGGCCTTGTAGTCGAGTTTGCCGTTGACGGCGCGTCCGATCGAGGCGATCTCGTACACCGCCTTGGGCGCCTTGTAGCGAGCCAGGTGTGCCTTCACGTGGTCGATGAGGGCGTCGGGGTCGATCGTCTGACCGGGGTTCGGTTCGACCAGCGCGTTGATCGCCTCGCCGAAGCGTTCGTCGGGCACCCCGACGACGGCGGCGTCGTGGACCGTGGGGTGGAGCTTCAGGCATTCCTCGACCTCTTCGGGGTAGACCTTCTCGCCGCCGGTGTTGATGCACTGGCTCCCACGTCCGAGCAGCTTGACGGTCCCGTCGGCCAGGACCTCGGCCCAGTCGCCCGGGATCGAGTAGCGGACGCCGTCGATGATCTGGAACGTGGCGGCCGACTTCTCGGGATCCTTGTAGTACCCGATCGGC
>JBPEWX010000764.1:0-2856 GCA_052032235.1 Ilumatobacter sp.
CCGGATCGGCAACGAACCCTCAAGAACGACGGCGGCGATGCCGATGACGCGTTGAAGACCCGAGGATCCCAGTGAACGACCACGTCATCTCCCCCAGCCGCCGCCCCATCGTCATCGCAGACAGCCAGCTCAGCACCGGCCACGCGTCGACATCGGTCCCCGCCGACGACGCCGAAGCACTGCTCCGCGACTATCTCCGTCTGATCCGGAAGGTGCGCAACCAACAGCGCGCCCGGAACATCGCGCTGCGGCGAGTCGACATCGAAGCGCTCGCGAACCATCTCGAATGGTCCGACGACCAGGTGCTCGCACGACTCGCCGACCTGATGGGGGCCACACGACGTCAACGAGCGACGATGCTCGCCGTGTTGTCGACCGGCGCCGCGCTCATCACCGTCGCCAGCCCGATGTCCGCTGCCGCGTCGACCACCGACGCAGCCGACCTCGACCAGACCGAACCACCGATCGTCATCGAAGCCGATCGGATCACCAATGTCAGCGTGGGCATGGGTCGCCCCCTCGGTCGGATCACCGACGACGCCACGGCAGTGCCGCGTCGTGCCCCGGTCCTCGATCTCCAGGCCGACCTGGCCTCGTTCTCGCACACCGCCGCCAGGCACGAGTTCTCACCGCCGACGGCCGAGCACGAACGCGCCGACGACGCTGCGTCCCATCCGGTCCCGACGACGGAGCCCGCGCTATCGAGCGAACCGGCGACCGGGCCCGACGGTGCGACGGTCGCCGTCGGTCGGGCCCCGGTACCGCCGACACCGACCGGAACGGGCACCGACGCCGACGGCAACACCGTCGCCGTCGGCCAGGCCCCCGTCCCACCGGCACCGCCGGAACAGGAACCGACGCCGGCACCCACGCCCCCTCCGGCCGAGCGGGTCGACATCGTCGAGGCCGAGGTCGAGCCGACCGCCCCACCGGTCGCGAGCCAGGGGTCCGAGACCGGCACCGACGCCGACGGCAACATCGTCGCGGTCGGTCAGGCGCCGGTACCGCCGGCACCGGCCGGAACCGGAACCGACGCCGATGGCAACACCGTCGCGGTCGGCCAGGCGCCGGTGCCGCCGACGCCTGACGCCTGACGCCTGACCCGGTCTCGGCTCGGGTGACCGTCGCGGACGCGAAGTACCGTGACGGCATGTTCATCGACGGCCAGTGGACCGGATCCCGCTCCGGCAAGACGTTCGAGGTCACCGACCCAGCGACGGGCGAGGTGATCGGCGAGGTGCCCGACGGTGGCGCCGACGACGCCCGTGACGCCCTCGCCGCCGCCGATGCGGCCTTCGGCGGCTGGTCGGCCACCACGGCGAAGGCTCGTGCCGACCTGCTGTACGCGGCGTGGCGGCGGATGACCGAACGAGCAGACGAACTCGCCGAGCTGATGACTCGCGAGCAGGGCAAACCCCTGAAGGCGAGCAAGGCCGAGGTGACGTACGCGGCCGACTTCCTGCGCTTCTACGCGGAAGAGGCGACGCGCGTGACCGGCGAGTGGTTGCCGTCGTCGCGCCCCGACCAGCGGTTCCTGGTCGTGCGTCAGCCCGTCGGCGTCGTCGCGATGGTGACGCCGTGGAACTATCCGATCTCGATGCTGACGCGCAAGATGGCGCCGGCGCTGGCGGCCGGGTGCACGCTGGCACTCAAGCCGGCCGAGGCGACGCCGCTGTGCGCTCGGGCCGTGTTCGAGATCTTCCAGGAGGTCGGTACGCCCGCGGGCGTCGTCAACATGGTGACCGCGCTCGACCCGAAGCCGATCGGGGAGGTCTTCACCACCGACGAGCGGGTGCGCAAGCTCACCTTCACCGGCTCGACCGCCGTCGGCCGGCACCTCGCCGGGGTGGCCGCGGGCAACCTGAAGCGTGTGTCGGTCGAGCTGGGCGGGCACGCACCGTTCATCGTGTTCCCCGACGCCGACCCGGTCCGCGCGGCCAAAGGCGCCGCAGCGCTGAAGTTCCTCAACGCCGGTCAGGCGTGCATCAGCCCCAACCGGCTGTACGTCTCCGCCGAACACGAGGACGCCTTCGTCTCGACGCTCGTCGAACGGGTGTCGCGGGTCAAGGCGGGCAACGGCTTCGACGACGGGGTCGGTGTCGGTCCGTTGGTCGACGAGGCCGCGGTGGCGAAGGTCGCGGACCAGGTGTCGGACGCCGTCGGCAAGGGCGCCACCGCGCTGGTGGGCGGCGATCGGCTGCGCGACGCACCGTTCGACCGGGGCCACTTCTATGCGCCGACGCTGCTCTCCGGCGTGGCGGACGGGATGAAGATCTACCGCGAGGAGACGTTCGGACCGGTCGCTCCCGTCATCCGCTACGACGACGTCGACGAGGTGCTCGATCTCGCGAACGACACCAACTTCGGCCTCGCTGCCTACGTCTACACGGCGTCGCTGTCGACCGCCATCCGGGCGTTCGAGGGTCTGCGCTTCGGGATCATCGGCGTCAACGACGTCAATCCGACCTCGGCGTCCGCCCCCTTCGGCGGGATGAAGGATTCGGGCATCGGTCGAGAAGGCAGC
This sequence comes from Ilumatobacter sp., assembly GCA_052032235.1. Lineage (GTDB taxonomy): Bacteria > Actinomycetota > Acidimicrobiia > Acidimicrobiales > Ilumatobacteraceae > Ilumatobacter. The sequence goes on from JBPEWX010000764.1 coordinate 2,525, forward strand.
CACGACGGCATCGCCGAGTACCTCGAGACCAAGACCGGCGGCTTCGCGATCTGATCAGCGCCGCGTGTCAGGGCTCCGACGGGGGGCCGTCGGCCCGTTCGGTCATGGCAGCGATCACGGCGACGAGCCGGTCGTTGCTCGTCCGGAGCTCGACGACGAGATCGGCCAACTCGTCGAGTCGACGGTCGAGGTCGTCGACCCGAACCGTCAGCGCGGCGACGCGGCCGGCGTTGGCCGCGTCGTACCGAGCCAGCCGGTCGGTCAGTTCGTCGGTGTGCTGATCGGCCGTCCGACGGGTCTCGTCCTTGACGGCCTCGAAGTGCTGGTTGAAG
>JBPEWX010000765.1:0-2255 GCA_052032235.1 Ilumatobacter sp.
GGCGTGCACGCGGCGTCGACCAGCGCCAGACCGATGTTGCACCCGAACCGGGGCGAGTGTGTCGCTGCACGGAGCAGCCCGACGTGGTCGCCGCCGATCGTGAACGGCACGGGTTGCTGCAGCACGTCGATGTCGTCGCCGTCGATCACGACACCGCGGAGCCGCCGCTTCGGGCCGTCGTCGCGAATCCGTCGCAGCGCCGCCTGCCCGATGAAGTCGGGCCGGTCGAGATCGAGGTGGTCGGTCAGACCGAGCTCGATCGGGTCGGCGTCGTAGCCGGTGTCGGTCCCGTACGACAGGAGCACGTTCTCGATCCGCTCGGTCGCGTTCGGTGCACCGGGCCCGATGTCGAACGGTTCGCCGGCGCGGGCGACGGTGTTCCACAGATCGACCGCCCGGCTCGCGTCGTCGAGGAAGATCTCGCAGCCACCTTGGGTACTCCAACCCGATTTGCTGACGACCACCTCGACGCCCGGTCCGTCGTCGAGTCGCATCGGCGTGGGTCGCTGCTCGAACTGGTCGAGTTCGTCGAACCATTCGAAGCCGAGCGCGTGGATCACGTCGACGGCCTTGGGCCCTTGGATGGCGAGCGTCGCGGTGTCGAGTTCGGTCACCTCGGCGCGGAACTCGTGGGCGCGGATGATCGCCTGGAGCCAGAGTCGCACGTCGGAGTCGGAGATCGAGAAGCGCCACGTTCCGTCGTGCCAGTGGAACAGCACCGGGTCGTTGATGAGGCGGCCGTCGTGGTCGCACATCGGCGCGTAGATCGCCCGGCACCGCTCGGTGGTGCTCGTGTCGACGGCGGTCACGAGTTCGACGACGGCGTCGGCGTCGGGTCCGCTCACCTCGGTGTGCCGCTGGGCGGCGACGTCCCACATCGACACGCCGGTGGTCAGTCGCTCGTACTCGGCTTCCGGGTCGCCGTAGCTCATGGGGAGCCACATGTGGTTGTAGGTCGACACGGCCGTGACGCCGGCGCGCACGGTGGCCGGGAAGAACGGTGACGTGCGGACACGGGGTCCGACGGCGGCGACGAGTTCGGGAACGGACGTGGTCACACCGTCGGAGGTGCCCGTCACCCGCCCAGCTCAAACGACGGTGACCGCGTCGCCTACTCCTTGACGCCCTTGGGGGCTCGCTGGCCCATGTAGCCGAACATGTAGCCGGCGACCCGTCGCATCTGGATCTCCTCGGTGCCCTCGGTGATCCGGTAGCGGCGGTGGTGTCGGTAGATGTGCTCGAACGGCTTGTGGCGGGAGTAGCCGAGGCCGCCGTGCACCTGCATCGCCCGGTCGGCCGCCTCGCAGCACAGCCGGTTCGACCAGTAGTTGCACATCGAGACCTTGTCCGACACCGACCACACGCCGTAGGTGTCCATCTGCCACGCCGTCTTCTGGATGAGGGCACGCAGCATCTCGCACTGGGTCTGCAGTTCGACGAGGGGGAACTGGATCGCCTGGTTCTGCGACAGGGGCTTGCCGAACGGCTTGCGTTCCTTGGCGTACTCGATCGACTGGTCGATGCAGAACTCGGCTGCGCCGAGACTGGAGGCAGCCTGGCGGATGCGGTTCTCGTTGAAGAAGTGCTGCACGACCTGCAAGCCCTTTCCTTCACCACCGAAGATCGCCGAGTTCGGCACCCGCACGTCGGTGAGCGAGATGGTGGCGTGGTCGGTCGGCATGTTGAACGTCCACAGGAACTCCTCGACCTCGAAGCCCGGGGCGTCGGTCGGGACGAGGAAGGCGGTGATGCCGGTGCCGTCGCCGTCGTCGCCGCTGGTGCGGGCGAAGATCAGGTCGTACGGCGCGGTGTCGATGCCGGTGTTCCACGTCTTGTTGCCGTTGATGATCCAGTCGTCACCATCGCGGACGGCTCGGGTGTCCATGTGGGTGGCGTCGGAGCCGTGGCCGAGTTCGGTGATGCCGAACGCGAAGCCGGTCTCGAGCCGGGCGAGGGGTTCCATCCACTCGGCCTTCTGCTCGTCGGTGCCGTAGTGCATCATCAGGAGGAGACCGACGTTGTTGCCGACGATGCTGTGCTCGTTCTGCAGGTCGTTGTGGAGACCGAGGCCTTTGCGGGCGAGGTGCTCGCGGATCACGGCCATGCCGAGGTTCGTGCCGTCCTTGCCGCCGAACTCGCTGGGGAGCGCGTACCGGAAGTGGCCGGCGTCATCGGCGGCGAGCTTCGCTTCGCGCAAGAGCGCGTACCAGTCGTCGTTCGGGAGGCCGCCGCGCTCCCAGTCGGTGCGCGCGTCT
>JBPEWX010000766.1:0-3705 GCA_052032235.1 Ilumatobacter sp.
CCCGATCGGCCGCAGCCGGGCGAAAGCCGACGGCGGCGCCGGCCGTCCGCGCCCGGGCGAAGGACCTCGGTGTCGATCTGGCCGACGTCGACGGGACCGGTCCGGAGGGTCGCGTCGTCCACGCCGACCTCGACCGGATCGCCGGCCGCTCCGCTCGTGCGGCTTCGCGTCCGAGTGCCGCTGCATCGGGTGACGGGACGGCGCAGCCGGTCCGGGGCGTTCGGCGGCGAATCGCCGAACGACTCACGTCGGCGTGGACCGAGATCCCACACATCACCTATGTCGATGCGGTCGACGTGACCGAACTCGAACGGCTGCGCAGCCAGCTGAACGGCCGTGACGGCGCCACACGGCTCACACTGCTCCCGTTCCTCGCCACCGCGATCGTCGTCGCCGTTCGCGACCAGCCGAACATCAACGCCCACTACGACCACGCCGCCGAGACCCTGACGACGTTCGACGCCGTCCATGTCGGCGTCGCCACCCAGACCGACGACGGACTCCGCGTCCCCGTCGTGCGCCACGCCGAGGCGTTGGGCCTCGACGACCTGTCCGACGAGATCGGGCGTGTCACCGGTGCCGCCCGAGACGGCCGCGCGACCCGGGACGAGCTGACCGGTTCGACCATCACGATCACCTCCCTCGGAGCGCTCGGCGGTCTGGTGACGACGCCGATCCTCAACCCGCCCGAGGTCGCCATCGTCGGGGTGAACAAGATCGAGGTCCGACCGGTCTGGCAGGACGGCGCCTGGGTGCCGCGCTCGATGATGAACCTGTCGTCGAGCTTCGATCACCGCATGGTCGACGGATGGGACGCCGCCGTGTTCGTGCAGCGCATCAAGACGCTGCTGGAGACACCGGCGCTGCTCTTCGTCGACGACCGTTGACTCGGCCAGACTCTCGGGCATGCAACGAGCGGTGCCCTTCCTCGTCGTCGGCGCGGCGCTCGCCGTAGCCCTCGGCCTGCTCACGCCGATCGGGTGGGTGCTGTCGTGGCTGCTCGGTCTCGGGCTGACGACGTTCGCCGTCTACGGCTGGGACAAGGCGCGTGCCAAGACCGGCGGATGGCGGGTGCCGGAGACGACGCTGCACGTCCTGGCGTTGGCGGGCGGTGTCGTCGGGGCCTGGGCCGGCCGTGCCGTGTTCCGTCACAAGACCCGCAAGCGCGAGTTCACCGTCGTGCTGACGATCGCAACGGTGGCGTGGGCGGCGGTGCTCGTCGTCACCACCGCCTGACCGGTCGGCGACGAGGCGTCAGAGCAGTCCGTTGTCGCGGGCTACCTGAACGGCGGCCTTGCGACCGTCGACGCCGAGCTTGCGATAGATCGACTTCGAGTGGGTCTTCACCGTGTTCAGCGACACGTACAACTCGGCGGCGATCTCGCGCTGCGACAGCGTCGACGGGAGGTAGCGCAGCACCGACAGCTCACGCTCGGTCAGTTCCTCGACCTGGCCGTCGACCGCCGGTCGTTCGGCTCGTCCGTGGCGCGCCTCGACGCGGCCGAGGTAGCGGCCGGCGATGCCGGGGTCGACGCAACGGTTGACGATCGAACGGGCCTCGGCGAGCCATTCCTCCGCCTCGGGTCGCTCGTGCGCGAAGCCGACGTCGGCGGCGCTCGCGAGGGCGTAGGTGAGCATCACGTTCTCCGGTGAGCGGCGTGCGAGCTGAACGCCCCGGGCCGCCGCGTCGACGGCGAGTTCTCCGTCGCTGGTGCGGGCGACGATGCTGTGGGCCAGCGACACCTGTGCCAGCTCACTCAACCGGCGGTCGTCCGCGTAGGCCAGCGCCTCGTCGGCCAACGCTCGTGCGGCGTCGCTCCGCCCGGTTTCGATGGCTGCGACCGCCTCGAACACCGGCGTGACCGCCGCGACGAAATGGTCGGGGCGTGTGGCCGCCATCTCGTTCGCCGTGCGGAGGTACGGCGCGGCGTCGTCGAACAAGCCGGCCATCACTCGGATCCCCCCGAGCACCATCGGGTGCGTCGGGTCGGACAGCGGCACGTCGTCCTGGATCGCCGCGAGCCCGCCCGCCACGTCGCCCTCGGCCAGGTGGATCATCCCGGTGAGCGACTGGATGAGCCCGGCGTCGACGCTCTCGGTGTCGAGTCGCTTCGCCGTCGCGAGGGACTGCTTGGCCTCGGCGAACCGCCCCATCACGAACGACAACCAGCCGTGGACGATCGCGAGGCCCTGGTGGCTGTCGAGCAGATCGCTGAGCTGCTCGATGTAGCGGCTCACCGTGTACGACCGACCGACGTTGAGCAGCATCGTCGCGTGATTGGCGACGAGATCGGCCGCCTCGACGCGAGCACCGGCGGCGAGCAGGTGCTCCACCGCTGCGGTGTAGTCGCCCTGCTCCTCGAGAGCGTGGCCGGCCGCGGCATGGAGCTCGGCTCGGCGCGTCGGGTCGCGGCGCTCGAGCTCGACGCGCAACACGTCGCGGAGGAGGTGATGGAAGCGGAACCACGTGCCGGTGCGGTCGAGCGCGATCACGAGTTGGTTGGTGCTCGCGAGCCCCCGCAGCCAGATCGCACCGTCGGAACTCCCGGTGACCGCGTCGAGCAGCGGTCCCGACATCCGGTCGAGCACCGATGCGTCGAGCAGCCGCTCGAGGTCGGCGTCGTCGAGCGAGTCGAGGAACTCCTCACCGAGATAGTCGGCGACGAGCTGGTCGTCACCGTGGAACGAGTCGACGAAGGCCTCGAGATCGACCCCGTCGCGTAACGACAGGCTCGCGAGCACCAGACCGGCGGCCCAACCCTCGGTGCGTTGCCGGAGCCGAGCGACGGCATCGTGGTCGAGCCCGACGTTGTCGGCGTCGAGGAGCCAACCCGCTTCGGTGTCGTCGAAACGCAGGTCGTCGGCGCGGACCTCGGTCAGCTCGTCCCGCACGCGGAGTCGCCCGAGCCGGATGGGTGGATCGAAGCGGGTCACCAGGACCACCGTGAGGTTCGTCGGTCGGAGACCGATCAGCCGCTCGACGCTGGTGTGCACGTCGGGGTTCGTGACGAGGTGGTAGTCGTCGATCACCAACACGATCTCGTCGCCGGTTGCGGCGATCGTGTTCACCATGACGTCGACCACCGCGTCGAGCCCGGCCGCCAGTGCGTCCGCCACGGCATCCGCCGACCCCGGCGCCGCGTCGGCGAGGGCGGCCGACACGTACGTCCAGAAACGCGCCGGGTCGTCGTCGCCCTCGTCGACCTGCAACCACGCCGGCTGGCCAGGACGTTCGTCGAGCCACCCGTTCACCAACGTCGACTTGCCCGAACCGGCCGGGGCACTCACCAGCACGACGCCTCGCCCCGCCCGCACCGACTCCTCGAGACGGTCGACCAGTCGCGCGCGCCCGAGATAACGGCTCGGCGGCCGCGGCGGGGTGACCTTGGTGGCGGTGACGACCGCAGGGGGACCGGCCATGCGGTCAGCGTAGGCGCGACCGGAGATCCGCCAGCGATGGCCAACGCGGCGGCCGGGGGGTAGGCAGGCATGAGTCGAGGGATGGCGGGGTACAGACGTCCCATGGCTCTCCTGGTCATCCTCTTGCTCGCCGCCCTCGTCTTCGGGGTCGGTGCCGTCCTGGAAGGACTCCTCTGGCTGTTCCTGATCACCGCCGTCCTGCTGGCCGGCGCAGTCTGGTTGGGCTGGCGGAAGCTCCGCAGCTTCTCGTCGTCGGCGCTCGGCAGCTGACGCCTTCGTCCGCCT
>JBPEWX010000767.1:0-12354 GCA_052032235.1 Ilumatobacter sp.
GTGGGACGCGGAGGTCGTGCCGCTGCCACTCGACGGCTCGCCGCCGGCCGACGACGGCGAACGACGTTGGGACGGTGCGAGCGTGCACGCCTGGAACGGGACGTACGGCGAGTACCTGACCGCCAAGGTGGCGCGGGTCTTCCCGGAGCTGTTCGCCTCGGTTCGGGGCGGTGGAGGGTCGGGCGAGCCGGGGTCAGGTGATCTCCGGGTCGGGTGATCTCCGGAAACGTCGACTCCGTCGCCGTTCCCTCCGACACCCGACCCGGTTCCTCTCCGTCGCCGTTCCCTCCGACACCCGACCCGGTTCCTCTCGCCCTGTCAGGTCTTGAGTCTGGTGGCGATGTCGTTCTGCACGAGGCGGCCGGCTCTGGTCAGGACCCAGCGATCGCCCGCCCGCTCCACCAGTCCCGGCAGCTCGTCACCGTCGAGGGCATCGAGCGGCACCCCCGGACGAAGCCGCAGCAACAGCTCCAGCCGTTCGAACTCACGCGTCTCGGCGTCGAGGGTCTCCCCTGCCGCCTCCGTCGACTTCCCGCCGGCGACGAGATCGATGTAGCGATCGGGCGTGCGGACGTTCCACCATCGACGCCCCGACTCGTGCGAATGGGCGGCGCACCCGAAGCCCCGATAGTTCTCCTGACGCCAGTAGATCATGTTGTGCTCGCACTCGTGGCCGGGCTTCGCCCAGTTCGAGATCTCGTAGTTCTCGAGACCGGCGGCCGTCAGCCCCTCGTCGACCACCTCGTACTTGTCGGCCTGGTCGTCGTCGTCGGGATGCCGAGCGGTGTCGGCGGCGAGTGGCGTGCCCGGCTCGACGGTCAGGCCGTAGGCCGACACATGCGGCGGCTCCAGCGCCACGACCGCGTCGACGGTGCGGCGCCAGTCGTCGACCGACTCGCCGGCGGCGCCGTAGATGATGTCGAGGTTGAACGTCGGGAGCCCGACCTCACGGATCGCCGTGACCGCCCGTTCGACGTTTCGCTGGTCGTGACGCCGCCCCAACGTGCCGAGCACGTGGGTCGCCATCGACTGCACGCCCAGGCTGACCCGGTTCACCCCGTGTTCGACGAAGGCCCGCAGCAGCGCGGCGTCGACGTCGTCCGGGTTGCACTCGACCGACACCTCCGCCCCGTCGATCTTCGGGATCGCGTCGATCACCGCACCCAACTCGTGGGGCGGCACCATCGACGGCGTGCCTCCGCCGACGAACACGGTCGTGGCGACCGGCATCCCATCCACCGCGGCGCGCCCGATCTCGACGCGCAGCGCCTCCAGGTATGCCGTGGTCAGGTGATGCCGGTCGGTCCACGTCGCGAACGCGCAGTAGTCGCACTTCGACGCGCAGAACGGGATGTGGACGTACACCCCGAACGGTTGCTGGTCGGCCGACATGCCGGCCAGTGAACCAGGAGCCGGGTCAGTTCGGGCGGAAGACGAGGTCGAGCGCCTCGAGCCGCAGCGCCACCTGGTCGACCGGGATGTCGAGCATGGCGGCGATGGCGCGCTTGTCGTCGGCGCGGATGGTGAGCACCCGCCCGTTGAAGTCCTGGCGTTGCACCTGGATCATCCGCAGGAAGCGGGTGAGCATCTCGAACGGCGCACCGGAGAGCTGGCTCAGCTTCAAGATGTCGATCGCCAGCTTCGGACGCGGGCCGGTGCCCTCCTCGGCGTTGCCGGGGTCGCGGTCGTTGCGCGGGAGCAACTGGTCGACGGGCACGCGATAGAACTGGGCGAGCCGATCGAGGCGCGGCAGCGATAACGCACGTTCGCCGCGCTCGTAGGCGCCGAGCACCGACGCCTTGAACTCTTGCTCGGACTGGGCTTCGACGTCGTGCAGCGACAATCGCTTCTGCTTACGGATCGCGCGCAGGCGTTCACCGACTTGGACGCTGTAGCCAGCGTCGTCGTTCTCTTCTACTGCGTCCATGGTCTCCCTCAGATGCTGTGTGGTCGGCGAAAAAGCTACCACGCTGACATCGCAGCGTGGCAATGCCGCCCGGTACACCCCTGAATTCTGCGCCCCGCCGCCACTCAGCGTAGCCGCAACCGGGCCGCCACCGCCAGAGCGGCCGTCTCGACCCGCAACACGGTGTCACCGAGCCCGACGCGGTCGGCGGCGAGTGACAGCTCGCGCTCGGACCAGCCGCCCTCGGGACCGATCGCGACCGAGCGATCACCGTCGGTGATCGGGCGCCCGCCCGGTTCGGCAACGGCGAAGCCCGCCACGACGTCGATGGCGTCGACCGGCCCGACGAGCGTCGGCATCCAGACGCCGCGCGACTGTTGCAGCGCTTCGGCCATCACCCGGCCGAGCTTCTGGAGGTGCTTGCCGGCGCGCGGGCCGTCCCATCGCACGATGGAGCGATCGGCGTGCAGCAGCGTGATCTCGTCGACGCCCAGCTCGGTCAGCTTCTGCACGATCCACTCGGGGCGATCGCGCTTCGGAACCGCCACCGCGACCCGCGCCGGCTCGGTCGGCCGATCCTCACGCTGCACCGGACCGTGCGGCTCGAGCACGCCGCCGGCGGCGCGACACTCACGCCAGCCACCGTCCCCGTCGGTGACCGTGACCACCTCACCGTCACGAACCCGCAGCACGCGGAACACGTGGTGGGCGCTGTCGTCGTCGAGGGTGACCACCTCGACGTCGTCGACGAGCACGTGGGCTGCGGCGTCCCGCAGCAGGGCGCGCTCGTCGGGGGTCACGAGAAGGCGGACTTGATCTTCGAGAACAGTCCGCCGGAGAACTCACCGACCTCTTCGCCGCGCCCTTCGGCGTACGACTCGAGCAGCTTGCGCTCGTCGCCGCTCAGCTTGGTCGGCACCTCGACCCGCACGATCGCCCGCAGGTCGCCACGACCGCGACCCTGCAACCGGGGAACGCCACGGCCGCGCAACACGAACTCGTGTCCCGGCTGCGTGCCCGGCGGCACGATCAGGTCCTCGTCTCCGTCGAGCGTCGGCAGCAGCACCTTCGTGCCGAGCGATGCCTGGGCGATCGACACGCCGACCTCGGTGACGAGATCGTCGTCGACCCGCCGGTACCGGTCGTGGGCCCGCACCCGCAGGTGCACGTAGAGGTCGCCCGGCGCACCGCCCCGAGGGCCGGCGGCGCCCCGGCGAGTCAGCCGCAGGGTCGATCCGTCGACGACGCCGGCGGGCACGTCGACGTTGTAGGTCTTGTCGACGGTGACGCGACCCTCGCCCCGACACGTCTCGCAGGGCGTCGTGATGACCTGTCCGAGTCCGCCGCATCGCGGGCAGGGGCTCGACGAGACCATCTGTCCGAGCACGCTCTGGCGAACCCGGCGCACCTGGCCGGCGCCGTCGCACTCGACACACGTGACCGGCTGCGTCCCTTCACCGGCGCCGCTGCCGTCGCAGGTGTCGCACCGCTGCGGCAGCTTCAACTCGACCGGCACCTGGGCGCCGAACACGGCCTGTTCGAAGTCGATCGTGACGACGACTTCCATGTCCTGGCCGCGTGGCGGACCCGACGGGCCGCGACGGCCACCGCCGAACGGGTTGCCGCCTTGCCCGCCGAAGAACGCCTCGAAGATGTCGCCCAGTCCCCCGCCGCCGAACAGGTCGTCGAAGTTCTGGCCGCCGGCACCGCCGACGCCCTGCTCACCGAACCGGTCGTACCGAGCGCGCTGGTCGTCGTCGGACAGCACCGCGTACGCCTTCGAGAGTTCCTTGAACTTCTCGGCGGCCTCGGGGTCGTCCGGGTTCGCGTCGGGGTGCAGATCGCGCGCCCGCTTGCGGTACGCCTTCTTGATCTCGTCGGCACTCGCCGTGCGCGACACACCCAACAACTCGTAGTAATCGGCAGCCATCAACCGTCTCCCAACCTGCGCCCCAGCTGGTCGCTCACGATGTCGACGGTCGCCAGGGCTTGCGGATAATTCATGCGGGTCGGGCCGAGTACTCCGACCGACCCGACGTGTTCGCCGTCGACCACGACGGGCGCGACCACGACCGAGCACGCCGACAGCGGCTCGACTCCGTGTTCGACGCCGATCGCGACCGACATCCCCCGGTCGACGATGTCGCGGACGAGCGACACCACCACGAACTGCTGCTCGAGCGTGTGCAGCACTTGGCGCACCACCTCGACGGCGTCGAACGCCTCGGCCATCGTCGACACCCCGCCCACGTAGGCGGGCTCGTCGTCGCTGCCGTGCACCGACATCGCATCGAGCGCCAGTCGGCACAGATCGTCGGTGGCGGCGTCGCCCGTGTCGGGCACACCGACCGAGCCGAGCACCTGATCGACCAGGTGGGTCGACAGGTGCACCGTCGCCGCGGCCAGCGCGGCATCGCTGACGTCCTCGCCGATCTCGATCACCTCGTTGTCGACGCTGCCGTTCGCGAAGACGAACACCACCGTGGCCGCCGTGCTCGACAGGCGCACGATCTGTGCGCTCCGGATCGGCACCTCGGCCACCTTGGGGCCGACCACCACCGCGGCGTTGCGCGTCAGCTGGGTGAGCAGGTCGGAGGTGTGGTGCAGCATCTCCTCGAGCCGACCGTGCGACGCCTCGAAGAACTCACCGACCTGTCGGGTGGTGAGTGCGTCGGCCTGGCCGGGACGGCCCAGGTGATCGACGAAGAAGCGATAGCCCTGATCGGTGGGGACACGCCCGGCCGACGTGTGCGGCTGGGCCAGATAGCCCTCCTGCTCGAGCACGGCCATCTCGTTGCGCACGGTCGCCGACGACACGCCGACGCCGGGGGCGCGAGCGACGTGCGTGGACCCGACCGGCTGCGCGGTGGCGATGTACTCCTGCACCACGGCGCGGAGAATGGCGGCCTTGCGATCGTCCAACATCTTGGCAGTCGATCCTACCGAGTGCTAACGCCTCGCACCGACACCCGACCGGGTGGGAGCGCCCACCGACGAACCCATGGCCCGCACCGCGCCCGCCGCCCTCCATACTGGAGGCCGCTATGGCAGCCGACGACACCGACACCGTCCCCGAGGAGTCCGCCGAACGGACCGACTTCGTGCGCGAACGGGTGCAGCACGATCTCGACACCGACCGCTTCAGCGGGCGCGTCCAGACGCGGTTCCCACCGGAACCGAACGGCTACCTCCACATCGGTCACGCCAAGGCGATCCACCTCGACTTCGAGCTCGCACGCGAGTTCGGCGGCACGTGCGTGCTCCGCTTCGACGACACCAACCCCGACACCGAGGACACCTCCTTCGTCGAGGGCATCCTCGCCGACCTCAACTGGCTCGGCTACGAGCCCGACGAGGTCGTCTACGCGAGCGACTACTTCGAGCAGCTGTACGAATGGGCCGAACTCCTCGTCCACGACGGCAAGGCCTACGTCGACGACCAGGATCTCGAGACCATCCGCGCCCAGCGCGGCGGCTACGGCAAGCCGGGCATCGAGTCGCCGTGCCGCGATCGCTCCGTCGAGGAGAACCTCGACCTGCTCCGACGCATGCGAGCCGGCGAGTTCGACGACGGCGCGATGGTGCTGCGCGCCAAGATCGACATGCAGCACGAGAACATGCAGCTGCGCGACCCCGTCATGTACCGCATCAGGCGCGGCCATCATCACCGCACGGGCGACACGTGGGTCATCTACCCCACCTACGACTGGGCGCACGGCCAGAGCGATGCCATCGAGGGGACGACCCATTCGCTGTGCACCCTCGAGTTCGACAGTCATCGCCCCCTGTACGACTGGTTCCTCGAACAGCTGCCCCTACCGAGCGACCGGCCGTACCAGACCGAGTTCGCACGCCTCGAGCTGACCCACACCGTCACCTCCAAGCGCAAGCTCGCCCAGCTCGTCGCCGACGGTGTCGTCGACGGGTGGGACGACCCGCGTCTGCCCACGGTGCGTGCCCTCCGGCGGCGCGGCTACCCGGCGAGTGCCATCCGCGAGTTCTGCACGTACATCGGTGTTGCTCGCACCAACAGCCGCCACCAGATCGAGCTGCTCGAGTCGTTCGTCCGCACCGAACTCAACCGCAGCGCGCAACGTCGCATGGCGGTCCTGCGTCCGCTGCGTCTGTCGATCACCAACTGGCCGACCGACGACCACGGCGAGCCGGTCGTCGAGTACTTCGACATCGTCAACAACCCGGAGAACCCCGACGACGGCACCCGATCGGTCGCCTTCACCGGTGAGCTCTGGATCGAGCAGGACGACTTCATGGTCGATCCGCCGAAGAAGTTCTTCCGCCTCTCGCCCGGCCGCGAAGTGCGCCTGCGCGGGGCGTTCCTCGTCACCTGCACCGGCTACGAGACCGACGACGACGGCAACGTCACCCGCGTCCTCGCCGAGTACGACCCCGAGACCAAGGGTGGTTCGGCGCCCGACGGACGCAAGGTGAAGTCGACGATGCATTGGGTGTCGGCACCGCACGCACGCTCGGCCACCGTCGCGCTCTACGAGCGCCTGTTCGCCGCCGAGGTGCCGGGTGGCGAGACCGGCGACCCGTTCGACGATCTCGATCGCTCCTCTCGCGAGGTCCTGACCGAGTGCAAGGTCGAAGCGGCGCTCGGCGACACGACGCCGGGCGAAGTCGTCCAGTTCGAGCGTCTCGGCTACTTCGCGCTCGACCCGCGCGACCCGATGTGGTTCCACCGCACGGTCGGCCTTCGCGACGAGTGGGCCAACATCCAGAAGCGGTCCGGCTGACGGCCGAACGGTCGATCGTCAAGACCGCCTCACGTCACACCAAGAACCACTCAAGTCACACGCGTCATCGTCCGACGCACTTCCTGTGACCCCTCCCCCCATCGCGGCCGAGCAGACCCGCCGCGCCGACCATCCCGACGACCGCGCACCGAGCGACGCGACGCCACGCGCTCCGCTCGGACGTCTCGTCGGCGTCTTCGTGCTCGTCGTCGTCACCGGCGCCGCTGCGCTGCTGTGGTTCATCGCCGCCGCCTGGATGCCGGCGATGCCGATCGGGGTCCACGAAACCGTGGCGATCGGCACCTGGAACGTCCTGTACGACGCGCACATGCCGTCGTTGACGGTGATCGCCGCGGCGATCGGCGTCGCCGTGCTCGCTGCGGTCGGCGTGGCGATCGGCGAACGGGTCGTCACCGATCGCGCCCGACGATCGATCGGCGACGAATCGAAACCGCTGTCGCCGCGCACCGTCCTCGCCGCGACCCGGGGCGAGTACCACGGCGAGGTCACGGTGACCGTGCTCGTCCCCGCCCACAACGAGCAGGCGTCGATCGGCGCGACCCTCGACTCGCTGCTGGCCCAGACGCGCCCACCCGAACGGATCGTCGTCGTCGCGGACAACTGCACCGACGACACCGTGGCCGTCGCAGAAGCCCACGGTGCCGACGTGTTCGAGACGGTCGGCAACACCGAGAAGAAGGCCGGTGCGCTCAATCAGGCGCTGGCGTTCCTGCTCGACGAACTGGGCGAGAACGACTGTGTGCTCGTGGTCGACGCCGACACCATCCTCGACCCAGCGTTCATCGAGGTCGCCGCCGACCGCATGACCGCCGACCGCGGGATCATGGCGATCGGTGGCCTGTTCTACGGCGAGGAGCGTCGCGGTCTGCTCGCTCAGCTGCAACGCAACGAGTACCTGCGCTACAGCCGGGAGCTCGAACGGCGACGCGGACGCGTCTTCGTGCTCACCGGCACCGCCTCGATGTTCCGACCGCGCGGTTTGCGCACCGTCGCGGCGATGCGGGGAACCCTGCTCCCGGGGCCGCCCGGCAAGGTGTACGACACGACCGCGCTCACCGAGGACAACGAGCTCACACTCGCTCTGAAGACGCTCGGCGGCCTCATGTGGAGCCCGGGTGCCTGCCGGGTCGTCACCGAACTCATGCCGAAGTGGCGACACCTGTGGAACCAACGGCTCCGCTGGCAACGCGGCGCGCTGGAGAACCTCGGCGCCTACGGCTTCCGGTCGTCACTCGTGCGCTACTGGGCGCAACAACTCGGCATCGGGTACAGCGTGATCGCTCTCTCGGCGTTCTGGCTCCTCATCGCCGTGACCGTGCTGTCGTCGCCGGAGTGGGTCTGGTATCCGTTCTGGCTCGTGATCGGCGCGACGTTCGTCGTCGACCGCGTCATCGGCGTCTGGCACGGCGGATGGCGAGCTCGCGGACTGGCGGCGCTCATCTTCCCGGAGCTGCTCTACGACCTGTTCCTCGACGTCGTCTTCATGAAGGGCGTGCTCGACATCACGATCGGACGACGGGCGGCATGGGCCCACGTGCCGCATCCGGTCGACCCCGTCGATCCCGACGAGGCCGGCGGTCGCCCCACCGACGACGCACCGCCGGCGGTGCCCTCCGCCGACGTCGACCCCGACCCCGACCCCGACGGCGGGTCGCACGGGCGTCCGCTCGAGCCGACGACGGTGGCGTGATGCTGGTCTGTCTCGAGATCCTGCCGGCATCGGTGCTGGAGTCGGGCTGGTTCAGCGTGCTGGCCCGCTTCGTCGCCGTGAACACCATCTTGTACGTGGCCCTGTCGGTGTTCAAGATCGCGCCCAAGCTCTACCTGAGCGACTTCGTCCAACGCGGCGGTCGCCGCTCCGAGACCCGATCGATCCACCCGGACGACCCGATCGAGCCGTTCCCCGCCCGCCACCCGTTCCGGAGCCGCACCGACCCACCGACCTGACGCCGGGCCGGTACGCCCGGGAACTGGAAGCGTTTCCACATCTGCTAGAACGAGTCCGTGGGGGAAAACCGGAAGCGCTCTCGGTCCGCGCTGCTCGTACTGATCGCGCCGCTCACGGCGCTCGTCGCCTGTCGGGGCAGCGACGACTCGACCGGCGACACGGCGTCCGTCGCCGCGCCGACCACGATGACGGCGACCACGGTCCCGGCGACGGGACCGACGACCGAGGCGCGCACGAGCACGGCGCCCACGAGCACGACACTCGAACCGGCCGATCGCCCGACGATCGACGCCGTCACCGCGTCGGCCGAAACGATCGCCACCTACGAACGGCTCGACCTGCTCGTCGACGTCGGCGCGGTGTACCAGAACCCGTTCGACCAACGCGAGATCGCGCTCGATCTGACCCTGACCTCCCCCACCGGCGACCAACGGGTCGTGCCCGGTTTCTGGCACGCCGACGACGGGTGGACGTTCCGGGTCACCGCCGACGAGCCCGGCGAGTGGACGTACGAGGTCACCGCCACCGACCATCGGGGCGTCGGTGAGCCGTGGGCGGGCGGCTTCACCGCCACCGCGTCCGACCACCCCGGCTTCATCCGCGTCGGGAGCGACGTCGACCCCGACTACAGCAGCCGCTACTTCGCACACGACGACGGCACCCCGTGGTTCGGTTCGGGCCACGCCGACCTCGAGATGGCCTTCGGCGGCTTCGACGGGGAGACGTTCTCGAAGATGGCCGACATGGCCGAAACCGGGGAGAACTTCGAGATGTGGTGGCCGCAGTGGTCGTCGAACCTCGTCCAGAACTCGTACGACTCCTACAACGCCGGGTCCGCCGCAACGGTCGACCTCGTCGTCGCCGAAGCCGAGCGCAACGGCGTCGCGCTGGCGTTCACCATCTGGATCCACCAA
Source organism: Ilumatobacter sp. (assembly GCA_052032235.1). Lineage (GTDB taxonomy): Bacteria > Actinomycetota > Acidimicrobiia > Acidimicrobiales > Ilumatobacteraceae > Ilumatobacter. The sequence goes on from JBPEWX010000767.1 coordinate 9,547, forward strand.
CTCCTCCGGACCGAGGACCACCCGTGGGGAACCGGCGAGTGGGGACGCAACGGCTTCCAGCAACTCGTCGACCGGCCCGAGGACTTCTTCGTCGACGACGAGGCCTGGGCGTGGCAGGAGAACTACTACCGCTACGTCATCGCGCGGTGGAGTCACTCGCCGGCGATCGCGATGTGGCAGACGATCACCGAGGTCAACGGCACCAACTCGTACGAGCAGACCGACGCCTGGCACGAACGGCTGAACGCCTACTTCCAGGATCACGACCCGTATCGACACCCCACCACCGCGACCGGCTCGGGCGGCTACTGGTGGCCGGCCGCGTTCGAGGTGATGGACGTCCCCCAGATGCACGTGTACGAACAGTTCCACGCCAACCCGATCCAGGCGGCGACGATCATGGCCGACTGGACGATCGACATGTGGAACTTCCAGGAGAAGCCGAACTGGATCGGCGAGTACGGCGACCGCCGGCCCGGCAGCTACCCCGAGTTCTCCCACAACGCCACCTGGGCGACCTTCGCGGCCGGCGGCGCGACCACCCCGATCGAATGGAACGACGGCTACGACTACGGACGGTTCACCGACGACCAGGCCGCCGACATGGCCCGCTTCGTCGCCTTCGCCGAACGGATCCCGATGGTGCGGCTCGACCCCGAGCAGCTCACCGTCACCCCGTCCGACCCGTCGGCGTCGGCGTGGGGCGTCGGCTCCGACCGTGGCGGCGTCGTCTGGATCCAGGACACCACCGGTGCCGCCCGCACCGAGACCGACGTCGAGGACCTCGATGCCATGCGGACGCGGCCGCCGATGACCGGCGTGTCGATCTCGATCGACGGGTTGCCGGACGGGAACTACACCGCCACGCCGTACCAGACGTGGATCGGCGACCGCCTGGCCCCGATCCCGTTCTCGTGCGAGGGCGACGAGTGTCGGCTCTCGCTCCCCGATTTCCGCTTCGACCTCGCGCTCGAACTCTCGCCGACCTGACGGCGATCCGCCGGCTGCATCAGGCGACCACGTCGATGACGACCTTGGCTCTGGCGTGCCCGGTCATGACGTACTGCATCGCCTCGACGGCGTCGGCGAGCGGGAATCGCCGGTCGATGACCGGGCGGAGCTCACCGCGCTCGATGTGGTCGAGCAACACGCGCAGCTCGTCCGGCGTCTCGTGGGCGGTGAAGCTCTCGGCGCGCCGAGCGCCGATCAGGAAGCGCAGCTTCGCCGCCACGATCCGGTCGACCGGTCGGATGAAGCGCCCCTTCTTCCCGCTGACGATGACGAAGGCTCCGTCGTCGACGAGCGATCGACGCATGTCGCCGAGCGAATGGCTCCCGACGTTGTCGATGATGGCGTCGTACTTCGTCCCGTCGACCACCTGCTCGGTCGTGTAGTCGATCACGCGCGTCGCGCCGAGCTCGCGCACCATCTCGACGTTCCGGGTGCTGCACACGCCGGTGACCTCGATGCCCATCAGCGAGGCGATCTGCACGGCGAACGTGCCGACGCCGCCCGCTGCACCGATGATCAGCAACGACCCACCGGCGCGAACGCGGGCGTGGTCTCGCACTGCCTGCAGGGCGGTGACGCCTGCCACCGGCAGCGCGGCGGCCTCGGCGAAGCTCATCTCGTCGGGAATCCGTGTCAGCGCCGCCGCACTCGAGACGGTCCGCTCGGCGAAGCTGCCACGTGCCAGCCCCACGACACGGTCACCGACCGCCAGATCGGTGACGTCGTCGGCGACCGCGGCGACGACGCCTGCGACGTCGGCACCGCGAATCGGCTGTTTGGGCCGCCGGAGACCAGCGGAGAGCCGCACGAGCATCGGCGTGCCGGTGAGCATGTGGACGTCGAGCGGGTTGACCGACGCCGCGTGCACGTCGAGCACGACCTGGCCCGACGACGGCGTCGGGTCGGGAACGTCCCGGAACTCCAGGTTGTCGGGCGACCCGTATCGGTCGTGGGCGATCGCTTTCATCATGGCTCCTGTCGTCGACGGTGCGAGTCGATCTACGTACAGCGTACGTTTGATCGTCGACCACTCTAGACGTACAGTGTACGTATGGCAACCCGCCCATCCGGACCGACGACGACTGCGCCGACCGGCGACCGCGACGACCGGACGCCGCTCTCGCGGCAACGCATCCTCGAGCGGGCCATCGCCCTCGCCGACGAGGGCGGCGTCGACGCCCTCAGCATGCGCAAGCTCGCCGCGTCGCTCGGCTTCGAGGTCATGTCGCTCTACAACCACGTGGCGAACAAGGACGACCTGCTCGACGCCATGCTCGACGAGATCTACGGCGAGCTCCCACCGATCACCGACGACGACGGCTGGAAGCAGGGCGTGATCACCCTGGCGGTGGAGACGCACGACCTGCTGCTCCGTCACCGATGGGCGGCACCGTTGATCCCGCACCGGTTTCCCGGGCCGAACCGGTTCGGCCTCGCCGAGCGGCTGCTCGAGCTGCTCACCCTCGGCGGATTCGACGATCACCTCCGCGATCTCGGCTACCACGCGGTCACGCTCCACATCGCCGGCTTCACCCAGCAACAGCTGAGCTACTCGACGACCGACGAACAACGCGACGCCGGCATGGACCGGTTCCGCCGCGAGGTCACCGAAGACCGGTTCCCCCTCATGGTCGACCACGTTCGCTACCACGAGCGACACCGCGAACACGCCGAGGAACGACCCGACGAGTTCCGGTTCGTCCTCGACCTGATCGTCGACGGACTCGAACGCCGCCGCGACGCCTGACGACCGAACCGACGAAGGGGGTCGGATACGTTTCGTCGTCCGAGCAGCCG